>CAYHAT010000394.1:0-3264 GCA_964354675.1 uncultured Actinomycetota bacterium
ATAGACTCCCCTTCCTACCGTCGGACGTGGAAAACCGCAGCCAGACGCATCTTTGCTGAGTTTGATGTGTGCCGGATATGCTGCAATTTATTTATACAAACGCGCCGAAACAGTATGGTTATAATATGATTACTCAGCTGAACTGGCAATAGGTGAAAGCCCTCGTTTGCGGTGGGGGTTATCCCCCCCCATGGGGTCAGCCCTTAACATTCGTCATTTCATTAGCACTGCTAACCTTCTTTGTGAAGACACAACGCAAGGGATATTGGGCCAACTCCGGACATGGGGCTAGCGGTCATCCCCTTCCATGTGTGTAGCGTGTTGTTCGCATGCTCTGAGCTCTGGCGTGCGGCCTCGATTATTATACATATCTTGAATATTTTATTAAACTTAGGTAATATCAGTGATACGTCGTTCGTCGATCTCCATGAGACTGGCTTTTCGGGTTGACCTCCTGGAAAATATGATGCAATAATAGATACATAATGCATCACTTATGACTCATCGGAGGTTGGGCCATGAAGCAGTTCACCGTCCGCGGTTTGCCAGAGGAAGTGGAGAGAAGGATCGTGAAGGAGGCCAGGGACAAGGGGATCAGCCTCAACAAGGCCGTGGTATCCCTGCTTTCCGGAGGGACTCCGGGAGGCAGAAATGCCAGGAAGAGAAGTCATCACGACCTCGATCACCTCTTCGGTATCTGGGATAAACGCGAGGGAGAGGAGTTCGACCAGGATCTCGGGTTGCAACGGGAGGTGGATGAAGACCTGTGGAAGATAAGCGATTGATGCTTGATACCTCGGCAGTTTCGGCCTTCTTCCAGGGACATGAAGCGATCGGTCGATATGTAGGTTTGGCCGATGAGCTTTGCCTCAACCCGGTTGTTATCGGTGAGTTGCTCGCTGGCTTCATGCTCGGCAAGCGCGAGAAAAAGAACCGTGAGACCCTGGATGGATTCCTCTCCTCTCCCAGGTTAAGGGTTATCGACCTGGACCTGGAGACGTCGGAACGATACGCCACTATCCTCACCTATCTCAGGCAGAGCGGTTCCCCTATCCCCACTAACGACCTGTGGATAGCCGCCTCGGCCATGCAACACGGGTTGAAGCTGCTGACGACGGACCGGCACTACCTCAAGGTCCCCCAGATCATATCCATCCTTTGCGAGGTGCCATAGACCAACCGTGTGAGGGCAGGGGGCTGGCCACGTCCTGGTTTGACCCCAGGTGTGCCTCAGCCGCGCCCTTTTCGGTTGACGCGACCCCCATATCTCTGAAAAAATCCTCAATTGATGTAAGGTTGGTGTCCTTTCGCAGCAGTCTTTGTCCAGACCGTGCGTAAACAGTACATGTCCATTGGGATTGATGCGTTTCTGTTTCGAGCTGCGTCTAAAGGGCTGGCGCTGCGCACGTGGAAGAATGTATGCGTTGAAAGGACGCCCGGTGACAGGTGCTGAGATCCGATGCATGCTTCGTGCCTTTCGGAACGGGTTTGTCCCATGTCCGGGGCCGACCCCATTGCATATCATCGTACCGTGGGAGGGAGATGAAGGTAACTAACTGGGTGTGGGGAAAGTTCGTGGCCTTCCGGGAGAAGCACCCGCGCTTCACCGCCTGGATGGGCCGCTACGGCATCTACATCATGGTCCTCTTCTTCATCCTCCTCTACAGCATGATATCGCTGCTCAAGCACATGAACTTCCAGTCCCACGGCTGGGACCTCGGCATCTTCGACCAGCACGTCTGGCAGCTCTCCCGTTTCGAGTTCGGGTTCAACACCGTGCGCATGGTGCCCTCCCTGTGGGGGGACCACTTCCACCCCATCTTCTTCCTGGTGGCACCGGCCTACTGGATATGGTCGGATGCGCGTATGCTCCTCATCTACCAGGCGATCATCGTGGCCCTGGGTGCCATCCCCGTCTTCTACGTGGTGAAACGCAACTTCGAGAGCCGCTTCTGCGCCCTGTGCCTGGCCCTCACCTATCTCATCTTCTGGGGGACCATGGAGCTCATCTTCTTCGACTTCCACACCGAGGCATTCCTCGGCCCGGTGCTGGCCTTATCCTATTTCTTCATCGACCGGGAGAACTGGGCCGGCTACCTGCTCACCCTTCCGCTGCTGTTGTGGGTGAAGGAGACTACGGCGCTCCTCGTGTTCTTCCTGGGGTTGTACGTTATCATCTTCCGCAGGAAATGGTTCGTGGGCTCGGCCACCTGCATCATCTCGATGGGTTGGTTTTACGCCGTCACCAGAATCATCATGCCCCCCCTGGCGGCGGGCGGGAACTACTTCTACTTCAAGTACTACTCCCACATGGGGGATAACTGGGTCGATGTTGGAAAGTATCTGCTGACGCATCCCTGGGACGGCATCAAGCAGCTCTTCGTGCCCTACCACAAGGCCAAGCTGCTGTTCTTTATATTACTGCCCTTCCTTTTCCTGCCCCTCATCGGGGGATTCTCCATCGTGGCCATACCGGCGCTGCTGGAGCGCCTGCTCTCCAACTACTACCCCCATTGGGAGATACTGCGCCACTACAACGCCGTCTTCGCGCCTATCTTCATCTTCGCCCTGATGGACGCCATCCCACGCCTGCACCGCTGGCTGGGCAAACGCGGCAAGGAGATAGACTTCCGCAAGTTGGTGTTCGCCATATGCCTGCTCATCCTGTTGGTCAACGTGCCGTTCACCTTCGCCCGCTCGGCCAAGACACTGTTCAACCCTTATTTCTACCAGCTCGACCCGAGGATGGAGCAGATGGGCTACGACATCATCTCCATGATCCCGCCCGACGCCTCGGTATGCGCCCAGGACCCGGTGGTGCCCCACATGTCTCAGCGGGAGCTCATCTTCCAGTTCGACGGCAGCACCTACGGAGCGGAGTATGTCGTACTGAACAAGTTCCTGGATACCTACCCGCTGACCAGCCGCACCCTGGTGTGGGAGATAGCCAAGCTCTACCGCAATCCCCGTTACGTGGCCCACCGCTTCGGCTACGGCTGGGTGCTCTTCACCATCAAGCCGGAGTACGACATCGACGGCAAGCTGCAACCCCTGCCGGTGTAGGTTAAGGGGTCGTGTCTTCGATCTTCGGTTTTTCAAGCCTTCTTGAAAAACCGAAGATCGAAGACACGACCCCCCTCTCGTACGACGACGTGGCAATCTCAACGCCCCACGTGCTTTTATGCAAGCCCGCGCTGATGATCGAGACGTTGCGAGGCGGCCGGGGGTCTGTCATTGCGAGGAGGAGTCCTCGACGACGTGGCA
>CAYHAT010000395.1:0-3252 GCA_964354675.1 uncultured Actinomycetota bacterium
TTGATGACCCTGCCGTACAAAGAGCCAAGCCAAACTCTATTGGCTTTGTTAAATCAAATCATTGAAGACGGACGTAGGTTTGCTAATGCGGCTGACTTGCAGATCTCTGATATGTCTAGCCAAGCCCCAGTGGGAACTACGCTTGCTATATTAGAGCGCACTCTAAAAGTAATGTCTGCCGTACAGGCACGTATTCATTACTCTATGCAGCAAGAGTTAGGTCTATTAAAGGAAATCATTGCTGAGTCTGCGCTAGATGATTACGACTATGACCCAGATTCTGGCTCACGTCGGGCTAAGAAATCTGACTATGAGAACTGCGATGTAATCCCAGTCTCTGATCCAAATGCCGCTACTATGGCACAAAAGATTGTGCAGTATCAGGCTGTTTTACAGTTGGCTCAGTCTGCCCCGCAGATGTATAACATGCCACTTTTGCACCGCCAGATGTTGGATGTTTTGGGAATTAAGAACGCCCAGAAGCTAATCCCAATGTCTGAAGATCAAAAGCCTATGGATCCAGTCTCTGAGAACCAGAATATTTTGATGGGCAAACCAGTCAAAGCATTCTTGTATCAGGATCACGAAGCCCATATTACCGTCCACATGACGGCTATGAACGATCCAAAGATCCAGCAGTTGTTACAAGGCAACCCAATGGCTCAGATGATGCAGTCCCAAATGATGGCTCATATTAATGAACACCTTGGGTTTGAGTATAGAAAGCAAATTGAACAACAACTTGGCATGAGTCTTCCTCCGCAGCATGATGCAAGTGGAGAAGATGTTCAGCTTGATCCAGTGGTAGAAGCACGCTTAACTCCGCTATTGGCTCAAGCTGCCAAACAATTGCTACAAACTAACCAAGCATTTGTTGCCCAACAACAGGCGCAACAGCAGGCACAAGATCCTATTATTCAGATGCAACAACAAGAGTTGCAGTTGAAGGCGGCTGAGCAGCAACGCAAAGTCCAAAAGGATCAGGTAGACGCCCAGCTCAGACTCAAACAGTTAGAGATTGAGCATGAAAGGATTGTCTCTCAGGCAAAAACAGCCGAGCAACAAGCAAAGATTGGAGCTTTGAAATCTGTTGCAGAAAATGAAAACCAAAGAAAGTTAGCGGAAGTCCGACTCAAACAGGACTCTCTTAAAACTGTGGCCAATCTAGAGAACCAACGCATGGTTACCAAACAAAAACTATTTGCGGATGGCTTAAAGGCGGCTCACATGGTAGGCAAGGAAAAACCGACAAAAGGTGATTAATGACAATACTTGAATTGGCCGTCAAACAAATTGACGAACAGGCTTCGTATATCCGAGAAGGACTCAGCTTAGGCCGAGCCACTTCCTTTGAGGAATACAAAGGAACTTGCGGCGAGATTAAAGGTCTGCTGGTCGCTAAGGGATTCATATTAGACCTCATGCAAAAAATGGAAGAATCAGATGACTGAATTTGACGTCAGTGCTGTAGACCTTTCTAGCATTCTCAACAAGGATGCAGAAGAAAAGGCAAAACAGCTCCCAGATCCAACAGGATTTATGTTGCTCACCGTAGTGCCAGAAGCTATGGAAGAGTACGCAAATAGCGATGTTGGATTAATTAAAGACAGTAAAACTATGTATTACGAAGAAATACTTACGCCAGTACTGTTTGTAGTAAAAATGGGCCCAGAAGCCTATCAAGATAAGACGCGGTTCCCATCCGGACCACGTTGCAAGGTTGGCGATTTTGTAATCGTTCGCCCAAACTCAGGCACACGCTTGAAGATTCATGGCCGAGAGTTCCGAATAATCAATGATGATTCGGTTGAAGGCGTTGTGCAAGATCCCCGTGGCATCACCCGTGCTGCATAAGGAGTAAATCATGGCATTACCAGAATTTAAATTCCCAGACGAAATAGATAACTCTCAGGAAAATTCAACTTCTGAGATTGAAATTGAAATCATAGATGACACACCGGAATACGATCAAAAACGTGATCCGATGCCTAAAGATATCGTTGAAAACTTAGAAAAAGACGAGCTTGAAGAGTACGACGATACGGTAAAAGAAAAGTTAAAACAGATGAAGAAAGTCTGGCACGACGAGCGCCGCGAAAAAGAAGCCGCGCATCGTGAACGCGAAGAGGCAATTTCCTACGCCAGAAAGGTAGCCGAAGAAAATAAAAAGATGCGGCAAATGATCTCCTCTGGCGAAAAGGAGTATGTGGAAACTATCCAGTCATCAGCCAACATGAGTTTGGAGATGGCCAAGAAAGGATACAAAGAAGCATACGAATCTGGGGACGTAGATCAGATGATGGAGGCTCAGCAGAAGTTGCAAGAAGCCAACCTTCGTTTGCTCCGCGCCAACAGTTATAAGCCAACCGCTTTACAAGAAGAGAAATTTGAGGTACAAACTCAACCTGAGCAGATTCAATCTGTACCTAAACCTGACGAACGCGCTGAAAATTGGCAAAAACAAAATAGGTGGTTCGGGTCAAATAAGGTAATGACTGCAATGGCTTTAGGCTTACACGAAGAGCTTAAAGACCAAGGAGTCTCGGTTGGGTCTGACGAATATTACGAAACATTGAACAAAACAATGCGTCGGCGTTTCCCAGAGCAATTTGAGGAAACAAGAGAGGAAGAAATTTCTAAAGCGCCAGCAGCCCGTTCCAAAACGCGATCTGTTGTTGCTCCAGCCGTCAGAACAACCTCCCCACAAAGAGTGCGACTGACTGAGACCCAAGTGAACTTATCAAAAAAGTTTGGTCTTACACCTGAGCAATATGCAATTGAACTTAGAAAATTAGGAGGTTAATATGAATGATGCAGTACAAACCCGTAAACCTCGCGCAGCGGAAGCTCGCGAAAACGCTATGCGCCCTATTTCATGGAGACAGCCTGAGTCTTTGCCATCGCCTGATGAACGTGAAGGTTGGACACATCGCTGGATTCGTACCGGCATTTTGGGTTCAGCTGACGCGGCGAACATTTCTTCTAAATTTCGTGAAGGATACGAACCCTGTAAAGGGGATGATTATCCCGAACTTATGATGCACGCTTCTACCGAAGGTCGCTTTAAGGGCAACATTGAGGTAGGGGGACTGATGTTATGCCGTATTCCTGCTGAGTTTATGAAGCAACGCGATATACACTTTGCCAAGCAAAATAAAGCTCAAATGGATTCTGTTGATAACACTTTTATGAGAGACAACGACCCGCGAATGCCACTTTTCAAAGAAAGTGCGTCAAAGGTCACTTTTGGTT
>CAYHAT010000396.1:0-3246 GCA_964354675.1 uncultured Actinomycetota bacterium
GGATGCCCCCCAGCCGGACGATATCGCCGTCATGGTCCTGGAGCTGGAGGACCTGTATGACCTGACCATGACCGTGGGGACCGATGTACGGCAGATCCGCTATGTGATCAACAGTGTCCTTGATACACTGCAGGGTTTCGAGGGCCTGAAGGACCCCATAACCCTGCGCCTCTGTCTCGAGGAACTGCTGCATAACGCGATGGAACACGGTAACCGCTGCGACCTCTCCAAGAAGGTCTACATCACCGTCAAGGCCGAGCCCCGCCGCGCGACGATCAGAGTGCGCGATGAAGGCGAGGGTTTCGACTTCATGCGCCTGACCGGGAGCGCGGGCGAGGATACCGACGTCCTCTCCGAGCGCGGCCGGGGGTTGCTCATCGTCCGTAATTATGCCGATGAGCTGAGCTTTAACCGTGAGGGCAACGAGGCTACGCTGGTCTTTACCGCGGATGTATAGCGCACCGTCCCATAAATACGCTGGCATTCGAACGCCGCTGCATATGCTTGTTTCACGTCCTATAGAAATGTCATGCCCAATCGAGTTTGCTTCGTCGACACGCTCCTCGCAATACGGCTTCTCGCTTCGCGATAAGCCTAGCTCCGCTCCCTGCAGCGTACTCAGCGAGTACGCTGCAGTCGCGCGCCTTGGGGGCGCGGGGCATCGACGCTCTCGGTGAATAACCGTATTTATGGGACCGTGCACTAGAGACGGGCGCCGCGCGTGACGGGCGTGGAACAAAACCGTAAGCATGCCGTCAAAACCCCAAATACGGAAAGGGTATGTTATCATTTATCCTGAATTATCCTTTGATAGGATAGACGTGTCGAAGGTTTCCCGCGGGCCGGGAACATGCGAAACAGGAGCATGGAGGCTTTAATGGTCAGGAAGACGACGGCGGTCGTGCTGAGCGTGATGCTTGCCGCAGTCCTGCTGCTGATAGCCGGCGGCTTCTCCTACGCCGATCCCGTCCAGGAGAAAAAGGACGAGCTGGATCGCATCAAGAACGAGGTGCAGAGGATCGACTCCCAGCTGGAGACGGTGACGGAGCAGTACAACCTGACCAGCCTGAGGGTAGAGCAGACCAGGGTGGTGATCGCCGGGAGGGAAAGTGAGCTGGCCGCGCTCAACGCCGAACTCGATATGAGGAAGGGCATCCTGGGCGAACGCCTCCGCGAGCTCTATAAGGCCGGCAACGCGGATGTCCTGGAGGTCATCACCGAGTGCAAGACGGTCGACGACCTCTATACCAACCTCGACCGGGCCCAGCGCATCAGCGGCGGCGATGTCGACATCATCGCCACGGTGCTCACCTCGCGCGGAGAGTTGGAGGCCGCACGAGCGGAGTTGGAGGCCCAAAAGGCGGAGCTGGACGCGGCCGTGGCCGAGTTGGGCACCCAGAAGAACCAGATCGAGGGCGACCTGCAGCGGAGAAAGGATATCATGTCCGGGGTGGAGGCGGACGTCAATCGCCTCATCGCCGAGGAGGCCGCCAACCAGCCCATCGCTAACCCCAGGACGGTCCCTGTCCCCGTCACCCGCCCCCGCGTTCCCCCTCCACCTCCCCCGCCGTATGCGCCGGCCGTGGTCCAGGTCGCGTACGGGCAGCTGGGGAAACCCTACCAGTACGCAGGCTCGGGGCCGAACGTCTTCGACTGCTCCGGGCTGGTCATGTACTGTTACGCCCAGGTCGGAGTAAGCCTTCCGCACAGCTCCTACATGCAGGCACGCTGCGGGGTGCCGGTGTCGTACGAAGAACTCCAGCCCGGCGACCTGGTCTTCTTCCACGGCAACGGGCATGTCGGCATGTACATCGGCGACGGGCAATACATCCACGCACCTCAAACCGGTGACGTGGTGCGCATAGCCGACCTGGGACGGCGCAGAGATTTCTGCGGCGCCGTCCGCATCAATTATTGAACCTCGGCTTGACATAAAAAGCCCAAGAGAGCGGCCAGCAGTGGCCACCGGGGGTTTTAAAGATGAGTTCAACCGCCGTCTTCTACGATCCTATCTACCTCGCACACGACACCGGCCACGGACATCCCGAGCGGCCCGAGCGGCTGGAGACGACCATGCAATTGCTCGAGGGGGTCGGGCTGGCGGAGAAAGTGCGCATCATCTCCCCGCGCGACGCCACTGCTGAAGAGATCCAGCTCGTTCATCCCAAGGCCTATGTCGAAACGGTCAAGAGGGTGGCCGAATCGGGAGGCGGCTGGCTGGACCCCGATACCCACGTCGGCGTGCGCTCCTACGACGCCGCCCTCAAGTCCGCCGGCGCCGTGCTGGAGGGCCTGGAGCGTATCTTCTCGGGCGACATCGATAACGCCTTCTGCCTGGTCCGGCCGCCCGGGCACCATGCGACCGCCGAGCGCGGCATGGGCTTCTGCATTTTCAACAACAACGCCATCGCGGCCAGGTTCGCCATAGAGGAATTCGGCGTCTCGCGGGTGTTCATCCTGGACTGGGATGCCCACCACGGAAACGGCCTTCAGGATATCTTCTACGACGATGACAGGGTCCTTTATACCTCGCTCCACCAGTATCCCCATTATCCGGGCACCGGCGGCACCAGCGAGATGGGGATCGGAGCCGGTAAAGGTTTCACGGTTAATTTCCCCCTGCCGGCCCGCAGTGGGGAGGAAGTCTACCTGGCGGCGTTCGACCAGGTAATCCTGCCTATG
Organism: uncultured Actinomycetota bacterium; assembly: GCA_964354675.1. GTDB lineage: Bacteria > Actinomycetota > Geothermincolia > Geothermincolales > RBG-13-55-18 > SURF-21. The sequence goes on from CAYHAT010000396.1 coordinate 2,683, forward strand.
GCACGCCAATACAAGCCGGAGTTGGTGCTCATATCCGCGGGTTACGACGGGCATTTCAGCGACCTGCTCTGCTCCATGCTCCTGCGGGCGAACTCCTACGCGGAGATGGCGATGCGCTTGAAGGACCTCGCCGAGGAGTGCTGCGGTGGAAAGATGATGGCGGCGCTGGAGGGCGGGTATAACCTGGTCGGTATCGCCATCTCCATAACCGATACCATAGCCGTCATGGCGGGAGAGGAGATCAGGGTCGAGGAGGACGTGGACAGCGAGACCATACATCCTTCCTCCAGGCGGGGGATGGAGATAGTGGAGTCGACGAGGGAGACCCTGGACCCTTACTGGTCTCTTTAGCGGCCCGGGGCCTTCAGGTAACGGTCTCGCTCCGCTAACACGCTCCGCTGCAACCGACCTGGTAGTTCCCCGGGCAGGGGTTTTATATAGGCTACGCCTGGGCGTAACGCTTGTATCCATTACGGTCGGATACGCCCGTTACCATGCACACTCTCTTTTCGCTCCGACCGACCCCATAGTTCTCGGGCAAGTTGGTCATTATGTAGCAGGGCT
>CAYHAT010000397.1:0-3240 GCA_964354675.1 uncultured Actinomycetota bacterium
GCTAGATCCATACATGCACCTTAATAACGAAGCGAGCACCTAGAGGTTGCCACGCTACGCTCACTCCGTTCGCTTTGCTCGCAATGACGTTGAAAGAATAATTCCCTTAGGTTGCATACAGGTCGCCATTATTCTGTGGGGCGGTGCCTCAGGTGCCGGCCCCCAGTTTATTCCGGTGACCACAGGAGGGGCAGCTGGGCTCTCTTTAACCCTTCAGCGGGTGTATTCCGTACGTTTGATGATGTCGTTCTGCACCAGCGGGTTTAAGTTGACGAAGCGTATGGAATAGCCGGCCGGCCTCACCAGCAGGTCCTGGTGGAGCTGCGGTTTTTCCATGGCCTCGATGAGGGTCTCCCTCCCCACGATGTTGCACTGCCAGTGCATTCCCCCCAGCTCGAAATAGGTCCGCAGTAGATCGGCGAAGTCATCCACACCATCCTCGCCGCGGAAGAAATCGGGGCTGAACTCCAGGTTCAGGGATATGCCGTTGGCCAGCCTCTTCTGGTCTAGCTTGGCGGCCGATTTCAGGGCGGCCGTGGGCCCCTCCGAATTCATCCCCTGGGATGGGCTAAGGCCCGGGGAGAGGGGTTCCCCCATCCTCCTTCCCGAGGGAAAGGCGGGCTCGCCCAGGCCGAAGGCCACGTGGCCGTTGGTGGAGAGCGCGCCCGGCAGATAGCGTCCGCCGCGTTTGCATGGGTGCTTCATCACCGCATCGCAGAAGATCTCCATGACCCTCGCGCTGAGAAGGTCCGCCTCGTCTTCGTCGTTGCCGAACTTGGGGCATTTGTTGAGCAGCATCTGCCGCAGCGGCTCATTGCCCTCGAAGTCACTCTCCATGGCCTGCAGCAGCTCCCCCATGCCCAGCTTCTTCTCGCGGAAGACCAGCCTGCCTGTGGCCGCCAGGGAATCGCCCACCGTGGCCATCCCCACTCCCTGGATGGCGATGGAGCTGTACCTCGCCCCTCCCCGCGTAACGTCCTTTCCCTTGGCCAGGCAGTCCGCGGTGAAGGATGAGATGAAGGGAAGGGGGCGGCATTCCGCCTGGGCCTCGGCCAGGGAGTCGAGGCCCTCGACCATCTTCGCCGCAAGGGCTTCTACCTGCTCCCTGAAGGCGTCGATCAACTCCTCGATGGATGCCATCTTCAGGGGGTCGGCGGTGCGCGGCCCCAGCTCTTCGCCCGCCTCGAATTGCGAAAGGAAGCTTCCCGCCATCTTCCTCCCGCGGTTCAGGGCCAGCTCCAGGCAGAGCGAGAGGTCAAGGAGGGAGGCGTTGGCCGAGGTGGAGCTCTTGCCGGGGATCCCCAGCTCCACGCAGCCGATGATACTGTAATCAGGCGCCTCCTCCCTGGGGACGCCGCACGCCATAAGGGACGGGATGATGATGTTGTCGTTGAAGAACTGCAGGTGCCCCTTGTCCTCCACCACGGACCTGCTCACCCGGCGCAGGAACTCCGGGCTGGTCTTGGCGCTTATCCTCACGCCGAAGTTGGGCTCGGTCATGCACACCCTCTCCCTCGCCTCCACCGCGAGGAAGGAGAGGTCGTTGGTTATATCCTCCCCGCTTTCGTCTATGCCCCCGACGATGAGGTTGGTGGATGTCTTCACCCCGCCGAAGGCCATGTCCCCGGCGAAATCCAGGCAGGAGGCGTTGGAGTTGATCTTTAGAAAGAAGCACTCCAGGAGGGTGCGGGCTTCATCCCGGTCAAGCCTTCCGGCCGCGATGTCTGCCGCGTAAAGGGGGTAGAGGTAGCGGTCTATGCCGCCGAAGGAGATGGACATGTCGTAGTCCTCGATCTGGGCGCACGTATGCGTGAAGTAGATGGACTGCAGCCCCTCCCAGAATGTCTCCGCCGGCTGGGCGGGAACTTTGCGGCAGATGCGGGCGATCTCGGTGAGCTCATCCCTCCTGCGCTCGTCCTTCTCGGCGAGGGCCAGGCGCTCCGCTTCCTCCGCGTGCCTTACGGCGAATGCGATCGCCGCGCGGCAGGCCGTGGCGGACGCCTGCAGGAACTCCCGGCGCTCCCCTTGCTCGCGCGGCGTGCGCGTGAGCCTCTCCTCGATCTCTTGTATTACACCGTTCAGCCCCTCGCCGACGATGCGGACATGATTGAGGAGTATGTGGCCCATGCCCACCACCTCGGTGAAGATCATGCCGCCGCCGATGGCGTTGATCCTGCGGTTCAGCTCTTCGGACCACTTGGACCTGGCGCGGTCCTCCACCGTCCTGCCTTGCCAGTAGGGAAGTATGTCCTCCCCGATCTCCCGCAGGTCCTCCGGGTTTATGGAGAAGGGGTTCGTCTCCCGGGAGGAAACCCCGTCCAGTTCCTGCAGGATGCGGCCGCTGCATTCCGGGTAGAGCCCTCCCCCCACCTCCTTGCCGGTGGTCGCCCCCACGATGAGCTCATCCGGCCAAATGTTTATGGTGATATTGGTAAGGATCTCTTCGAAGGCCTTGGCCCTGCGTATGGCGGCTGGCTCTCCCTCGGTCTCCTTGTAGCTGCGGGTGATGTACCTGGCTCTTTCCACGCAGATCTCCGGGGTCAGGGACAGCAACCTTTCCTTCATCTTCAGGGTATCCGCCATATGCTCAGCCCCCTTAGGTTATGCCCGCCGTCTAATCACATATAAGGAGATTACTAGAGGATTATATCACCACCTCTGACCCCCTTCATGCCGGGGCAAACAGGCCGCTCCGAGGACCAGGTCAGCATCGACCCCCCGAAGGTGCAGGGCTTGGATGTAAGATTGGTTGAGAATTAACAGATAGCTCAAGCATCTTGGTAGAACTGAGCAAATCCTTGAATTAGCTTATCTCCGAGCGATTTGCCTTTCTCATTCGACATGCGGTGGAGAGGATGCAGGCGTTGACGACGTCGTCGTTGAGGGTGAAGCTGTCTTCTTAAATATAATCACTCATCCAATTACTGATCATATTAATATGCTCATGATTATGTTTTTTGCCATCGAGCATCCCTGCCGGGTTTGATGCAACGAATTTTGCCACTTTTTCGAAGCTCGGATAAGGCACGATTAATGGTCGGCCTGCTGACGCCCGGACATGCCATTTCTATATCCGCTATACGAAACTCATCAGGCAAGCGATTGATGACATCGAAGATCATTTCTCGCTTGGCTCCCCTGGCCGTTGTAACAACGCCAACACGCCGTTCGAACTCTGTGTACGCGCTTAAAAGCATGACGCCTAGGAAATACTTCCACCAGGGTACAAGGGAATGTTTT
>CAYHAT010000398.1:0-3232 GCA_964354675.1 uncultured Actinomycetota bacterium
GAAGAAGTTATGGCCATGATCAGTGCAGGTGAAGAAGCACAAAAGAACAAGCAACCAAGTCCAGCAGATCAAAAGGACACCAGTGCTGCCAAGTTAAACGATGCCAGAGCACAGCAAATAGCCGCAGAAGTTGGCGGGCAAGACGCAGAATCACAATTGGATTTTATGGCCATGGCCATGGGTGATCCTAAAGTATACAGTTAAATTAAAAAGGAACAGCAATGATCAGCGAAGAAGCTGTAGACGCTTATAATCGGCGTCTTACAATAGATACCAGCAATCCACGCAAACTTACCCCAAGCCAGCGTGATGCTGTCAAACAATATGGCAGTTTGGCAGAGGCTCTAATAAAGAATCGTGATTTGGCCATGTTTATACATCACTTCAAGTTCGAAGTGAATGATGCTATGACTAATATACGTACTCATACCCCTGAAGCAAATGCGGAACGAATCGCCTTGGCCAATCAGTTGAGTGGCATAGATAGTTTTGTCAACACATTAAAAAGTGCTGTATACAAAAAGAATGTGATGTTAAAAACTGAATCCACAGATTCAAACGATACTAAATAAACTTACAAGGTAATCAGTAATACTGACCCAATGTAAAGGAAAATTAAATGACAGATACAACAACGACAAGTCCTAACCCACCAGCGGCGGATACTAGTCAAAGTGCAGTTCCAAGTTTGGACTCTATAGCCGCTAAAATGACCGCAATGAAAAGTGAAACATTGCGTAACCAAATTAGACCTACTGAACAAACTGCAACAGGTTTGGATGATTCGGCAGATGATTCTAGCCCTGTAACACCTGAGGGTGTTGAAGTTGCTAATTCCAACGATGATGAATACGCCAGTGACAATTCGGAAGCAGAAGCCCAGGAAACTGTAAGCTCTGATAGTACGGATTCTAGTGCAGATGAACTAATTGACTTTTTAGAGTTCGCAGATACAAACCCAAACGCCAAGTTTAAGTTTATGCGAAACGGGAAAGAAGTAGTTATTGACGCAAAGAAAGCCGCAGCCATTCTGGGTCAAGGAAGTGCAATACACGAAGAAGCAAGACAGTTGAAGATTGAACGGTCAGAGTTTGATGAATACATGAACGAAGCCCGAGCAAAACAAGACGGTTTGAATTTGGCCATGGAATTTACTATCCAGCCCAAGTTGCAAGGTGCGTATGATGAGATTGTTAAAACACAAAACTATCAAACAACATTTCAGCAACAATTGGCTAGAACACAAGATCCTGCTGCCAGAGCCAGAATCCAAGCAAGTATGCAACACAATGAAGAATACATTCGCCAGCAACAAGGCCTAATAGGTCAGTTAGCCCCAGCAGTGGATCAATTCAGACAGATGCGTAGTCAGCAAGTGAGTCAGGCTTTAGAGTCATCACGCAAGAACTTTACAGACAAAGAGTTGAGAAACGATTATGTCTACAAAGAAGTTCGTGAAAAGATTGCTAAAGTATGGCCACATGCCAACAAGGAAATGGTTCCAGGAGTGCCAAATATTGATCTGATCTCAAGCGACGAAGGATTACTAAGTTTAATCCGCGATGGTTTGAAATACAGAGACAAACCCAATACTAAATCAGCTGGATCAAGTATGGCAGCACTGACATCGCGTAAAGGCTCAAGCCAACGCAACAGCAGTGACAGCGAGATCAGCAAACTTCGTGAACAAGCCAAAAGCGGCGATAAAAAAGCCGCAGATAACCTACTGATGCAACGCTTACAGAGTATTCGTGGCAGTAGGAGATAATTTATTTTAAAGGAATAATATCATGGCAGAAATTACAACTTCGCAGATCGGTAACGGAACAACAGCTTACGGATCTGACATCGTAGTAAAAGACTTGGATCTAGATGTATCCAATCGCGTCAAGGACGACACACCTGTTCTAAACATGTGTATGAGTAAAAAGCGTAAAGTCAACAGCACTTTACCATTGTGGACAGACGACATTTATCGTGCTCCAGCAGTTCAAGCCCAAGTTGAAGGTGCCACTGTCAATACAGCACAAGCACAAAGCAATCAGCGTTACAACTTAGGTAACTACACACAGATTTTCAGCACAGTTATTGCCGCTTCAGGCACAGCACGTGCTGTTATGCAATCTGGTGGTGACCCACAAGCATATCAAGAAGTAAAACAATTGATCGAACTAATGTTTGACGTTGAATTACAATTGGTTCGCAATGACCAAATTGGCACAAAGTATGCTGGTCAAACAGGTACAGCGTCAGGTTTACCAGCAGGTCAAACTGGTCGTCGTATGGGTTCATTGACTAGTTTTGCTGGCACACAAAGTTTCAACACAACATCAGGCACTACAAGTGGTCTAGATTCATTCTACAACAATGAATCAACAGACTCAGCTGTTCAAGCCTCAAATGCGTTGCAAATTTACGCTAACGGTGCTCAGTTCTACTCAGGCACATTTACTAACCAGTTCTTCAGCCCAGCCCTATACAAGCAGTTGGTAACAGTTGCTGAACAGCGTTACAATGCCAAAATCCGCACAGTAGTTGCTCCTACTAGCCTACGCACAAGTCTATCAGACAACATGCCACAGTCTAGAGGTATCAACCGTGTTGATTCAGCACGTGGTGACACTATTCAAACGTATGAAGGTGATTTTCAGTATACATATTCTATATACGACAGCTGGATCATGGACCAAGTAAACGCCAACAGCATCTTCTTCTTGAACGAAGACGTTGTTCAGTGGGGTTCATTACGTGACCTAGGCCCTAACAATGAAGTGTTCTCTAACGCTGATGCGTCATTGGATCAGTTCATCATGGAAGGTACTTTGATTGTCCGTAACCCAGCAGGTGTTGGTGTTCTAAACAACATCACAGCAGGCACTACAGCACAAGCCTCTTTACCAGGTGCTCGCCCAGCGGCATTGGTAAGTCGTGTAAACTTAGGTGCAGGCGACGTCACACCCTAATCCCTAAACAGATTAGATTTAAGACCAAAGGACTCTTCGGAGTCCTTTCTCTTGACACTAAATAACAATATGAGCAATACCAATGAACCCGAATACTTAGACAACACAGACCCAGAAAAGAACTGGGACTACTACAGACAAGACCATGGTGGCATGATCACCAGTCATAATGGTGTGGCTGACAAGTTGTTGCAAAATGATGACTTGTATCGTAGCATGAAAGGCGACTGGACTAGGACCAGCACCAACAAAAGCGGCAACATCATTGT
>CAYHAT010000399.1:0-3212 GCA_964354675.1 uncultured Actinomycetota bacterium
CGGGCCAGTGCCCAGGCTGCGTCAACGCACCTCTCGACCGAGTCGTAGACCGGTATTCCTTTTTCCTCCAGCGCCCGGAACCAGCGTTTATGGTCCACCTCCGACGCCCCCAGGAAACATGCCAGGATGGGCTTGCCGGGATAGGTCTCCTGCATCTCGGCAAGCAACGCCGCCCCGTCGAATTCCGACTCCGGCACCAGGGTGAAGGTGACTATGAGCACGTGGATGTCATCCTGCTGCGCCAGAGCCCCGAGGATCACGCGGTAGGCACCCTCCACATCGTTGCTCAGCGTGACCGCCCAGATATCGGCGGGATTCCCTATGGAAGCCCAGGCCGGCAGACCCTTGTGTGCCGCCGCCAAGGTCTTCTCCGTCAGGGCCGGCAGGCGGAGTCCCCGGCGCGCGCAGGCATCCGCGGCAAGCACGGTGCCCGCCCCGCTTATGGAGACCACCCCCAGGTTCGGCCCCGCGGGCAGCGGGCAATACGCCAGGGCTTTGGTGCTGTCGAAAAGCATCTCTATGCTGTCCACGGGGATGACCCCGGATTGGTTGAAGGCTCCGCGGTAGACGTCATCCATCCCGGCCAGGGAGCCGGTGTGGCTGGCCGTCATCTTGCCGCCCACCTCCGACCGGCCTCCCTTGAGCATCACTATGGGCTTGGTCCGCGAGATGCGGGAGGCCATCTCCATGAAGGACCGGCCATCTCTGATGCCCTCGGAATAGACGGCGATTATACCGGTGCGCGGGTCGTCCTCCAGGTAACCCAGGATGTCCACCTCGTCCACGTCGGACTTATTCCCCAGGGTGGCCACCTTGCAGAGCCCGAACAACTGCGTTGAGGTGACCCAGCGCGCCAGGCCCCCGGCGAAGAGCCCGGTCTGGGCCACGATGGATATCGGCCCCGGCTCGATGGGGTCCAGGGTCATAAACGAGGTCACGAACCCGGACTCGATGGAGATGGTCCCCACGCTGTTGGGGCCCATCATGCGCATGCCGTGGCCCTTCACGGCCTCCGCGAGCTGCAGCTGCAGCTCCGCTCCCTCGGGGCCGGCGTCAGAGTAGCCGCCGGCGCAGACGATGACGTTGCGCACGTCCGCGGCCGCGCAGTCCTCCACGAAATCCAACATGAGCTCGCGGGGCAGTATGCCGACCGCGACATCGACGCGTTCCCCCACCTCGCGCGCGCAGGGATAGGCCGGGATGCCCATGATCTCGCCCGCGCGGGGGTGGATGGCGAAGATCTTCCCCCCGTAACCGAAGCGCAGGAGGTTGGCCAGGGTCACGTTGCCCAGCTTCATGGCCGTACTCGAGGCCCCGGCCACGGCGACGCTGGAGGGATTGAAGAAGGCTTCCATCTCTGAGGCCACGTACGTTCCCCCCTAGCGGACGTCTTAACACGTACCGGGTCATGCCTCGCAACGGCTACTGCCCCCCGTGACCCGGCGCAGCTTGTCTACACGCGTCTCTCAAACGAAATAACGGAAGGGCATCTTGGGCAGGTTGGTCGCCAGTTGCTTGGCGTAACGCCAATCCGAAGGCTCGGAGGTGGCGGCGAGATAAGCCGCCACGCCGCCCGCGAGGCCCACGGCGATGAACATCTTGGTCTTCAGACTCATCTTCGTCTTCATCTTCGTGTTCACGTCGCACCCCTTTATGCGTTGTCCTTCGTCACCAGGCCGCCGGTGATGATCCCGCCCGCGAGCACCCCTGGGATACCGCCCCCGGGATGGGTGGAGGCGCCGGCCAGGTAGAGGTTCTTGATCGCCTTGGAGCGGTTGGCGGGACGGAACACCGCCATATGGGAGATGTCGGTCTGGATGCCGTATACGGCGCCGCCGGGATGGAGGAGCATGCGTTCGAGGTCCAGCGGCGTAGCCATATCCCGGTAGATGACGTGCTTGGAGAGATCCGGGATGATATTGCGCTCGATGGTGGCGATGGCCGCGTCGATATAGCGCTCCTTCAGCCTGTCCCAGTCGTCCCCGGCGAGGTTATAAGGGGCGAGTCCCATATGGGTGAGCACGTGTTTGCCCTCCGGCGCCAGCGACGGGTCTATTTTCGAGGCCCAGGAGATGAGCCCCATGATCTCCGGCTTGCCGTTCACCTCGTAGAGCTTGCCCTTGAGATAGTAGTCGCTCCAGTAGTCGTTCATCACCTGCGGGCTGGTGAGGTTCAGGGTGTGGTGGGCGACGAGGGGCGGTTCGTAATCCACGCCCAGGTAGATCATGGGGCAGGGCATGGAGAGCTCCATGGACTTGATCCCCCTCCAGACATGCCAGGGAAGATGCTCCCGGCCGATCATGTCCATGTACATCTTCTTGGCGTTGATGGAGCCCACGACGTTGCCGGCCCTGATCTCAGTGCCGTCCCAGAGCTCGACTCCCTTGGCGGTGCGGTCCTCCACCATGACACGCACGACGCGGGCGTCGAACCTGGTCTCCCCGCCCAGGTCCTCGAAAGCCTGCTGGATGCCGGCGGGGATGCGGATCATGCCGCCCGGCGGGTAGTAGATGCCCTCGTGCTCCAGCAGACCGATGATGGCGTAGAGCCCCGCGCAGAGGTCCGGCGGCATGCCGCCGTAGAAGGACTGGAAGGCCATGGAAGCCTGCACGTCCTCGTTCTTGAAGTACTTGGCCACCACCTTCTGGTGGGTGGTGATGAACATGGGCAGCACCTTGATCATCTGGGGATAGCGGATGACCAGCTTGATGGTGTCGAGGAAACTCATGCAGGGCACGTAGAAGAAGCTGTCCACCAGGCCGCTGATGATGGGGGTGAACTTCTTCGCGAAATCCAGGAAGGCCTTGGCCTCCTCGGGCGCGAATCGCGCGATGACCTCAGCCGTGCCCTCGACCGAGGTGGGGTAGTTGAAGCGCATGCCCCTGCCTATATCGCAGTAATCGTAGATGGGGTCTACTTCCACGAATGGGATGTACTTCTCGCGCGGCATACCCAGGCGCTTGAAGAGCTCCTCGAAGGCGCCCGGCATCTCCACCACGCTCGCCCCTACGTCGAAGTTGAACCCATCCACTTCGTAGCTGGAGCAGCAGCCGCCGATGCGGTCCGATTGCTCCAGCACAAGGGTCTTCATGCCTGCCTTCTGGCATAAGGCGGCGGTAGAGAGGCCGCCGATCCCTCCACCGATAACTACAACGTCATAGTCCTGCATACCCTATCACCTCATGTTGGCTAGTGATTATGACCCAAGAATA
>CAYHAT010000400.1:0-3185 GCA_964354675.1 uncultured Actinomycetota bacterium
GTTACCCCCGGGCTCGGGCTGGGAAAATATCTGGGGGTTCAGAAGCAGGCGCGGACGGCATCTCCCAGTTCCTCGCGGCGCACCATCTCCACCCGCAGGCCGTCGGGGAGGGCGGCATGGAAGAGGCGGGAATAGGAGCGGGTGAGGAAGCGGGGGTCCAGCACCACGATTATCCCCTGATCGGTGGAGCGGCGTATCAACCTGCCGATACCCTGGCGGAAGAGGGTCACCGCCAGGGGCATGTAATAGGACCCCCAACCCCCGCTCCCCTCCAGGTCGTAGTGCTCGACGCGGCCCGCCACCACCGGGTCCTCCGGGTGGCGGAAGGGAAGTTTTACCATGATCACCGCGGAGAGGGATTCCCCGGGCACGTCCACCCCCTCCCAGAAGGCCTCGGTGGCCAGCAACACGGAATCCCGGTCGGCGCGGAACCTCTCCAGGAGCAGGGCGTTGGGCATACCGCGCCTCTGGCGCAGGCAGCAGAGACCCCGCTGCTCCAGGCGAGGGCGGAGCTCGGAATAGAGGAACTCCACCTGTTGATGCGAGGTGAGCAGGACCAGCGCCTTGCCGCCGGTGGCCAGCAGGGCCTCCTCCACCACCCGGCTTATCCCCTGCATGTAGCGGCGGAATCCTTCCCCGCCCGCCCTCGGCTCGGGCAGGTCGGTGACGGCGATGAGGCGCACCTGGCAGGAGTAGTCGAAGGGGGAATCCAGGTTCAGGAGCCGTAGCTCTTTCCCGCTCCCCTCCACCGCGTCCAGCCCGGTTCGGCGCAGGAAGAAAGAGAAGCCGTCCCTCCCGCCCGGCACCCGCAGGGAGGCCGAGGTGAGGACGCAGGATTCCAGGCGCGAGAAGAGGAGGGAAGAGAGCTCCTCCCCCACGCTCACCGGGGCGCTCTTCAGGCAGAGGGAAGAAGACGCGGAACCCCTGCCCCGTGCCTTGCCACGCTCCACCCAGCGCATGTGGCGGCGGAAATCCGGGAAGTCGGGCTCGCGCAGGAAGACCTCCAGCGCGGCGGCAGCCTCCCCCGCCCGCATCGACAAGGCCTCCGCTTTCCTGCATGCCCGCACGGCCTCGTCGTCGCCCTTGCCCTCCAGGGAAAGGGCCTTGTCGGCAAGGTCCGGCAGGATAACGGCGAGGCGGGAGAGGCCAGCGGCCAGGTCCAGCCCGATGTCGCGCGCCGATCCCCAAGCGGGATGGCACAGCGAGCGCCTGTCCAGGCGATGCCTCGCCGTATCATCGACCTTCCTGCCCGTGCCATCGGAAAAGATGGGAGCGATGACGCGCAGGCACAGTTCCTCGGCCTGGAAGCGGGACTTGTCCGTAAGCTCGTAGGCCTCGGAGAGCATACCCTGCCCGCCCGGGTCCAGCGCCAGGCTGCCCCAGCGGGGCAACAGCCCCTTGCGTCCGGACATCTCGTCCAGGGTCCTGAGGCAGTCCTCCAGCGAGAAAGCTAGGCTGAAGGCATCCGTGGCCACGTCCTCCAGGTGGTGCGCCTCGTCCACCACCAGGGCGCTGTAGTCGGGCAGGATGAGGTTGGACGGCCCCGTGTCGGGGGCGCATAGCTGAGACAGGAGGAGGGCGTGGTTGACCACCACCACCTCGCTTGCCGCCGCCCGCGCACGCGCCTTCTCCACCCAGCAGCGGTTGAAGTAGGCGCAGTGAGAGCGCAGGCAATCCTCCGAGCTCGAAGCGAGCTCTCCAGCGAGCTCGTCCAGGAGCAAGCGCAGGCCCAGGGAGATCTCCTCCAGGTCGCCGGATGCGGTGCGGGTCAGCCACGAGACGAGGAAGGCGTAGGACTCGCCGGGCGTGAGCTCGCCGAAGTGGAGGACGGGCTCCCCCCGGGCGAGAAAGCCGCACCACTCCGCCCATTTTCTCAGGCAGAGGTAATTGCTCCTTCCCTTGAGCAGGGCGAACTCGACGGCGCCGAGGGCACGGGAGAGCGTGGGCAGGTCGCGGTGGAAGAGCTGCTCCTGCAGGTTGCGGGTGTAAGTGGAGACCACCAGGGGCCCCCCTCCCGCGCGGGCATGCAGGACCCCGGGGACGAGGTAAGCCAGGGACTTCCCCACGCCCGTACCGGCCTCCACTACCAGGAAAGCGGCGTCGTTCAAGGCCTCGGCGACGGATTCCGCCATAGCCGCCTGCTGGGGGCGATACTCGTGGTCGGGCAGGAGCGACGCCAGTGCCCCGCCGGGAGCCAGGATAGAGACGGCCTCACCCGGGTCCGTCCCGACTCTCTCGCCGCGGCTGCCTGCTTCGGGCCGGCTGCCGACCTCCCCGCGCCGCGGCAGCTCGTCTATGCGTATGGCCATGTCCGCGAGGTCGGGAAACCCCCGCCCGCGCCTGCCCGGGATGAAGAAGCGCCACGGGCTGTCCACTTCCTCCAGGGCGCCCGCGACCGCCTCGCGGGTGCGCCGCGGCGCCTCCCCCCAGGCTTCGCGCAGGCGCCCGAGGATACGCAGGAGCAGGCGGGCATCTTCCAGGGCTTTCCAGTCAAGCCCTTCGCCCAGCAGTGAGGTTGCCAGCGCGGCGAGGGAATGGTCGCGCAGGTAAGGCGAGACCAGCCATGCGATCTCCTGGGTGTCCAGGACGGGGCCGGCCGGGAGCGCGCCGAAGCGCTCCAGCACGGCGGCCTCCACCCCAGTGCCCTCGTGGGCGAGCACGTGCCGGCGACCGAGGAAGTCGCGTATGCGGGACAGGGCGGCTTGCGGTGCCACGCCCGCGCGATATTCCTCTTCCCCCCTCCCGCTCCTCTCGCGCAGGGAGGCGGGTACGGGCACGCCCGGGTCGATGAGCGTGCAGATCGCGTCGACCTCCGCGCCGGCTCGCACCCGGATCGCCGCCGCCTCCACGGGCAGCGCGGTCTCGGGGTCGGGGCCCGTGGTTATGACCTCCAGGATGCAATAATCGTCAGCCCAACCCATAGGAATCCCTTGGTTCAAACAGCCGCCGACCGGCAGCGGCGAAACGAGAACCACCGCGCTTTCGCGATCCGAGGTTCTCGACCGGCGGCCGCCGGGCGCCGATGAGACGGTACACATACAAGATTCTACAACCCGCCGCTGACTTTATCCGTGGGCATCAGAAACCCACAACCTTTGATCGATTGCACCTCGGCTGCACTCACCTCGGCTGCACTCACCTCGGCTGCACTCACCTCGGCTGCTGCACTCGGCACAAGCGGCACA
>CAYHAT010000401.1:0-3163 GCA_964354675.1 uncultured Actinomycetota bacterium
CTACGGGGTATATGAAGGCAACGGCCCCCTCCCTCTCGGCGGCCTGGATCTTGAAGGGCAGGCCTCCGATAGGGCCGACATCGCTGTCCAGGGAGATCTCGCCCGTACCGGCGATCTTCTCACCCCCGGTCAGGTCGTCGGAGGTTAGGGCGTTTACCAGGGATAGCGTCATCATCAGGCCCGCTGAAGGCCCCTTGACCGTCGCCAGGTCCCATCCCACCTCCACGCTGGAGGAGTAGGTGAAGTACTCCCGAGGCGAGATACCGATGACAGCTCTCCCCAATTCGGGTTCATAGACCGGCTGCACTGATACCTCCCTGACCCCATCCTCAAGCAGCTCGGCAAGGTCCGGGCGCTGCATCGTGCCCTCCTCCACCGCTTCATTCACCTCATCGATGAGTTCCGCGTCTAGCTCCTTCACCTGCAGCGTGACCGTGTCCCCCTCGGGCGTGGAGCCGACCAGTTCAGTGAATCGGTCCATGCTCTCCACCGCCTCCCCGTTCACTCCCACTAGTACCTCGCCCGGGTCTATCAACCCGTACGCTGGATAATCCGGTACGACCCCGACTACGAACACTCCCAGCTCCGTCACCTCCACAGGTACGCCTACCTCCTGCAGGCCCACCACCACGGCGGTGTCCTCGCTGAGAAAAGTGATCACGACGTCCACCGTCTCCTGTTCTTCAGTGTTCAACTCCTCGCCCAGGTAATCCTGTACCTTCATCAGCTCGATGCTGTCATCGAAGAGGGCGAGCAGGTTGTATATGAGGCGTGACTCCTGCAGGGATACCGATGTGAGCAGCAGTTCCCCCTGCGATGGATAGGTCTGAGCCCCCTCGACACTCAGGTCTTCCTGCAGGTCGAACGAGGGTCCGGGGCCTTCCAGGATAAAGCCGGTGGGCACCACGACGAGCATGAAGATGAGAGGGACGAGAAGGGGTACAAGGAGCTTCGTCACGGCGGCGACTGCACCCTCTGGACGGCCGGGTGGCCGCGGCGGCCTCACTCCCTCCCCGTATCGTCCCATGGAGTCCTTTGAGCCATCGTCTGATAGCATACTCACAAGACCACGTCCACCTTCCTGCCGCAGTTGTCACACTTGCCGTCCTTGATCCCCTTCACCGTCGTCCCGTAGCCCCTGCGGGCGATGAGGAGGTTGTCGCACTGGGGGCAGTGGGTGTTCGAGCCATCCTTCGCTGCGACGTTTCCCAGGTAGACATAATACAGCTTCTCGCGTGCGATCTCCCGGGCGCGCAGCAGGGAGGACAAAGGGGTGGGCTCGATCGTCATCTTGTAGCTGGGGAAATAGGCGGAGAGATGCAGGGGCACCTCCGGCCCCAGGCCGGCCACGAAATCCACGAGCTTGACGAAGTGCCCGTCGGAGTCGTTGAGGGTGGGGATGACCAGGTTGGTGATCTCTATATGGATCCCCGCCTTCCTTGCCGCCCGGCAGGTGGCCAGGACCGGCTCCAGCCTGGATTTGCATATCTTGCGATAGAACTCCGGGTCCATTGACTTCACGTCGATGTTCATGGCGTCGATGGATCGCGCCAGCTGCATGAAGGGCTCGGTGTTGACGGAGCCGTTGGTGACCAGGACGTTCACTAGCCCCGCCTCGTGGGCCAGCTGGGAACATTCCAGCACGAACTCGTACCAGATGGTGGGTTCGTTATAGGTATAGGCGATACCCACCGACCTCTCGGCCAGGGCCTCATCCACCGCTTGCTGCGCCGTTATCTCCGTGGTGAGGGCGTCGGGCTGGAGCATGTGCCAGTTCTGGCAGAAGTCGCAGTGCTGGTTGCACCCCCGCGTTCCCAGGGAATAGATCGTAGCGCCGGGGTGGAAGTGATAGAGGGGCTTCTTCTCGATGGGGTCCATTCCCCTGGCCATGGCGCGGTTGTATATCTCGGAGTAGAGCACGCCATCCACGTTCGCTCGCACCTTGCAGAAACCCTTCTTGCCTGCTGCGATGGTGCAATCCTGGGGACAGAGCAGGCAGTGGACCTTCTCGTCCTCCAACTTCTCGTAATAGAGCGCCTCTTTCATCTCCACCCCTCCATTTATCATATTCTATTCTACCCCTAACCTGGGGTCAGCCCGGAACTTGTCGTGAGGAGCACAGCGACGTGGCGGCTTTCCACAAGGGGGGTCAGGTCTCCACATTAAGGATCCATCTTAGTAACTTACCAGGATCGTGTACGCACGATATATTCATTAAAAGATGCCGTGTGGAAAATGGAGGGCTGACCCCCGGTGTGGAGGGCTGACCCCATTAAACCAGGGTGAGGACCAGGTGGGAAAGGCCCCCGAGGAGAAGGGCCAGGATGACCGTAGAGCCGGTGATGGCGAGGGAATCCCGCGCGCCCAGCTCCCTCCACAACACGGCCAGGGTGGCCACGCAGGGGATGTATATGGCACACACCAGGGCGAAGGTGAAGATCTGCCCCTTGCTCATGAAATCCAGGAGGGTGGAGCTCTCGGTCACACCGGGGATGACCTGCGCGGCCAGCACCACCAGCAGGGCCAGGGCGAGCTCCTTGCGTATGAAGGCGAAGATGAGGGCCAGCAGGGCTACGGCTGGTATGCCCAGCCACCACTCCGCCAGGGGTTCCAGGGGTTGGGTCAACTTGAAGATCCAACCACTCTCATAGAGCAGACCCAAGACGAAACTGCCGGCCACGATGAGGGGAGCGGCTATGTACAGGAAGTCCTTCAGTCTGAGCCAGGTCTTCTTGAGCACATTAGCCATGGACGGGCGGCGGAAGGGGAACATCTCCATGACCAGGCCGGTGGACTCCCCCGGCATGACCTTGTTCAGAAAGAGCCCCGCCGCGATGACGATGACGAAGAGGATGGCAAAGAGCAACAGGGCGGGAGCCCATCCTACATAACGCGACACTCCCCCCATGATCACCGCGACGCGCGCGCTGCAGGGTACCAACACTATGAGCACACAGGCGATTACCCTCTCCCGCCGCGTCGAGAGCACCCTGGTTCCCATGACCGCCGGCACGTTGCAGCCCACGGCGGAGATGAGGGGAATTATCGCCCTCCCGTGTAGCCCCAGCCGGTGCATGGAACGGTCGGAGAGGAAGGCCACGGAGTTGAGATAGCCGCTGTCCTCCATGAAACCGAGAATAATATAGAAGACGAGCAGATAGGG
>CAYHAT010000402.1:0-3162 GCA_964354675.1 uncultured Actinomycetota bacterium
CAGTCCAACGTCTTCGATGCCCTGCGTGAGGCGGGTCTGGACGCCAGGGTGCTCGTGGCCTGCTCCGCGGAGGAGTACGGAAGGGTGGACGAACAGGAGCTGCCCATCGCAGAGGACCATCCCCTGCGGCCGGCCAGCCCCTACGCCTTGAGTAAGGTGATACAGGATTATCACGCCATCTTCTGCCACCAGGCCTACGGCACGAAGGCCATAGTGACCCGCGCCTTCAATATGACCGGACCGGGGCAATCTCCCGAGTTCGTGGTCTCCGATTTCGCCCGCCAGATCGCCGAGGCGGAGGCGGGGGAAAGGGATCCGTTGATGAAGGTGGGAAACCTGGAGGCGAGGCGCGATTTCTCCGACGTGCGGGACCTGGTGGGGGCTTACTGGCTCCTGGTGCGGGATGGTGTCCCGGGGGAGGCCTACAACGTCTGCTGCGGCAGCGACCACTCCATCGCGGAGATACTGGACATGCTCCTGTCCATGAGCAAGGTGTCCATCCGGGTAGAGGTGGACGAGGCCAGGTTGCGCAAGGCGGATATCCCGGTGATGCAGGGGGACAACAGCAAGATGCGCGAGCTGGTGGGATGGTCGCCGACCTGCTCGCTGGAGCGCACCCTCGCGGATGTACTCGATTGGTGGAGAAAAGAGATCGGCACTGGAATAAACGGTATGTCGTAGGCTGGCTTGATGGCACCGGGATATCCATCGCCCCGGGGGTTTGATCCCTGGAGCCCGGGACTTTAATATGGCTGGAAGATAGAATCAGGGAGTGTGGAATGCAGCTGCAAGACTTGGGGCTTTGACCGTAGTCTGCAGCTGGGAGCTCGGAGCTCAGACATGTGGGAGGTTTAGAAATGCAGGCGGTGATCCTCGTAGGTGGACAGGGAACGAGGTTGCGTCCCCTCACCCTGACAGTGCCCAAACCCATGCTGCCCCTGATGAACAGGCCCTTCCTCGAGTTCCAGATCAACCTCTGCCTGCGCCACGGGGTCAAGGATATCGTGCTATCAACCGCCTACAAACCAGACGTGTTCGAGTCCTATTTCGGCGACGGCAGCCGCCTGGGGGTGCGGCTCACATACGTCACCGAGGACGAGCCGTTGGATACCTGCGGCGCGGTCAAGAACGTGGAGCGCTACATCGACGATACCTTCCTGGTGTTCAACGGGGATGTCCTTACCGACCTGGACCTCACCAACCTCATCGCCTTCCACCGCGAGAAAAAAGGGAAAGCCACCCTCTACCTCACGCGGGTCGAGGACCCCACAGCCTATGGGCTGGTGCCGCTGGACCACCGGGGGCGCATCAACGAATTCCTGGAAAAGCCTAGTTGGGACGAGG
Organism: uncultured Actinomycetota bacterium; assembly: GCA_964354675.1. GTDB lineage: Bacteria > Actinomycetota > Geothermincolia > Geothermincolales > RBG-13-55-18 > SURF-21. The sequence continues at coordinate 1,345 of CAYHAT010000402.1, forward strand.
TGGTCACCGACCTCATCAATGCCGGCACCTATGTCCTCGAGCCCGAGCTACTGGACCGCGTCCCGGACGGGGAATGCTTCTCCTTCGAGCGCCAGCTCTTCCCGGGACTCCTGGAGGACGGCATCGCCATGTACGGCTTCCCCAGCGACGCCTACTGGATGGACATCGGCACCCCGGCCAAGTACCTGCAGGCGCATTACGACATATTAAACCGCCGCATGCCCTTCGATTTCAGCGGCGAGGAGATAAAGCCATCGGTGTGGGCAGGGGAGGGAGTAGAGATATCCCCCGAGGCCGCGGTCTTCGGCCCCACGGTCATCGGCCCCGCTTGTCGCATCGGACCGCATGTCACTGTATCCAGCAACTGCGTGCTGGGGGCGGATTGCGTGCTCGAGGAGGGGGCGCACCTGGAGGGCGCTGTTCTGCACAACGGCTGCCGCATCGGCGCGGAGAGCGTGTTGAGGCAATGCGTGCTCTCCAGCGGCGTCGTGATCGGCGAGAAAGTGCACGTATCCGACCAGGCGGTGCTGGGCGGGGGCGTAGTGGTGGAGAGCGAGAACGACCTCAGATGCGGTATAAAGGTCTGGCCGGAGGCGAAGATCCCCCGCTCCACTTTACGCTTCTAAGGGCGATGGAAAAGCCGGGCCTTTCCCGGCATAATGTACGGATAAAGAAAAGACGCTCTCGAGGATCGGAGCGGAATCGGTAAGAGGAGGAGGAAGGCTTTGCGGATACTGATAACGGGCATCACCGGCTTCGTCGGCAGCCACCTTGCGGAATACGCGCTGGCCAAGGAAAGCGTCGAGGTCTATGGCACCGTGCGCTGGAGATCGCGCATGGACAACGTGGAGCACATCCAGGACCGCATCCACCTCCTGGACTGCGACCTGCGTGACTACGTCGCGGTGAAGAGGACCCTGGAGGAGGTCAAGCCGGAATACATCTTCCACCTGGCGGCGCAGAGCTTCGTGCCCACCTCCTGGAAGGCACCGGCGGAGACCCTCACAACCAATATCCTCTCGGAGTTGAACCTGCTGGAGTCCATCCGCGACCTGAAGCTGGATACGCGCATCCACGTGGCGGGCTCCAGCGAGGAATACGGCCTGGTATTCGAGGACGAGGCGCCCATCAAGGAGGATAATCCGCTGCGGCCTCTCTCCCCTTACGCCGTGAGCAAGGTGGCCCAGGATTACCTGGCCTACCAGTACAACCAGAGCTATGGCATCTTCACCGTGCGCACGCGCGCCTTCAACCACACCGGGCCCCGGCGCGGGCAGGTCTTCGTCACCAGCGATTTCTCCCGCCAGGTGGCCCTCATCGAGAAGGGCAAGAAAGAGCCGGTCATCGAGGTGGGGAACCTGGAGGCCAGGCGCGACTTCAGTGACGTGCGGGATATAGTGCGCGGCTACTGGTTGAGCCTGGAGAAGGGCGAGCCGGGGGAAGTCTACAACCTCGGCTCCGGCAGGGCCGTCACCATCCAGGAGATGCTGGACCTCATACTCTCCATGAGCGATGTGAAGATCGAGGTGCAGCAGATGCCGGAGCGCATGCGCCCCTCCGACGTGGAGCTGTTGCTGTGCGATTACAGTAAGCTCAACCGCGCCACCGGGTGGGAGCCGGAGATACCCTTGGAGAAGACCATCAAGGACCTCCTCGACTACTGGCGCGAGCGCGTGTAATCCCGTGAGCCGAACACAAGGAGCGTGACATGGACTACGAAGTAAAGGACCTGGCCCTGGCGGAAGAAGGGCGTCTGAGGATCGAGTGGGCGGAGCGGGACATGCCGGTGCTGCGCAAGATAAAGGAGCGCTTCGCCTC
>CAYHAT010000403.1:0-3160 GCA_964354675.1 uncultured Actinomycetota bacterium
AGGGTAGCTACCATTATCATGCTACTACCCACACTTTTCGGAGAAGAACCATATAGGTTAATATATTCAGGGGTTTACGTCATGCCGGCTCATAAAGAGGGAATCATGCTTGATCCGCTGGACCTCGGGACCACATTCGGAGAAGGGGTGACGCCGGGTAAACGGCAGGTGCGCCTCTTCAACCTGCGGGGTGACCATTACGAGATGGGTTACCAGCAGGGCCTCCAGATGAGGGAAGCCATACACCATCTCTCCGCTAACCTCCACCAGGTGGAGGCCTTCCAGGCGGAAAAACCCGCCCTGCTTCCCTTCAAGGTCTTTTTGAGCATGGCGATGCGCCGGGCGGTGGGGGAGATGTGGAGTGATGTCTCTGAAAACTGCCCCCGCCAGAAAACGCGCATGGAGGGTATCGCCAAAGGGGCGGGCATCGACGAATCCATGCTCTTCCTGGCCCTGGCCGGTGAGCTTATCCTGGCGCAGACCGACTATCGCCTCGGCGCCTGTACCGCCACCGCGGTGGACGCGGAACGGAGCGCCCTGGGGGAGCCGATGGTCATCAAGAACTTCGACTACCCCGAGTCCTTCCAGTCTTACTACGTGACCCGCTTCTGCCAGCCTGCGGATACCGCTTCCACCCTGGACGTGACCGTCGCTCCCCTGGCCGGGTCCCACGACGGCATCAACGAGCATGGGCTGTGTATTAGTTACAACTACGGCTACGGCACGGACATGCCCAACGTCAACGTGCCGATAACCCTGCTGGTCCAGGAGGCGCTGGAAAATTGTACTAACACGAGGGAAGCCATAGATTTCCTGGGTGCGGGCAAGAGGTCGGGCGGGGCCATCCTGCTGGTGGCCGATGCGTCCGGCGATATGGTGACCGTGGAGATGTCCTCCAACTTCAGTGGAGTGCGTGAACCTGACCAAGGCATCATCATCAATACCAACCACTATAAATGCCGCGAGATGGCCTCCTACGACATCCCCCGCAACGCTTACTACACCAACAAGAACGTGAAAGCGCTGCGGGGTATACGGGTGCACGAGTCCAGCGAGCTCCGTTACAGCAGGGCCGAGCAGCTGCTCACCGACATGGAATCGATCAGCATGAAAGACCTCCTTAGCGTTTTCTGCGACCATGGAGAGAGCGGTCGCGGTGACAACAACACCATCTGCCGTCATGGGCCTTACTTCTCGACCACCTGTTCCATCATCATGCTGCCGTACAGCAGGCGCCTGCTGGTCACCTATGGCAATCCCTGCGACTCGGTCTTCACCGACTTCCCCGATCCCTTCAAGCGGGAGGAGAGCGAAGAGGCGCCGGACGAGGGTGAGGTCGGGGGGCCCGCGGATCCTGAGGTACCGCTGCTCCCTGAAGTATGAGTCTCGGGGGCTGGCCTTTTCCCACGGTGGGTCAGGTATCTTCCATCCGATCTGACAGCCCTTCCGCTTCCAGGAAATCCACTACCAACGTATTGAAAAGCTCGGGGCGCTCGTAGGGCGGGCAGTGGCCGCAAGCGGTCAGGATGGTCATGTACGGACGGGGAAGGAGGTCTTGCTGGCGCAGCGCCTCTCTGGGATTGACGCTCCTGTCCTTGTCACCGAAGACGATGAGGGTGGGCTGGCAGATACGGCGAAGGTCGTCTGCCAGGTCCATCTTACGCACCAAACGTGTTGATTCGACCAGAGCCCGCCTGGTCACGAGCCCATTCGCCTTTACGTTGGTGCGCATGAAGTCCAGGTCCATGTTCTCGGGCTGGTAGACGCTGCGGTAGAACATCCACTTCCTCATGTCTTCGTTGCGCATACGGTAGGTGCGGGAGAGCAGATACTCCACGCCGGGCACGAGGGCACTGAGCCCTATGCTCGCAGAACGGGTGGGGGTGGATACGAGGATCAGCCTGCGCACCTTCTCCGGGAAAAGGACGGTATAACGGATGGACAAACATCCTCCCATGGAGTGGCCCAGGAGGTGGAAGGAGGGCAGGTGGAATGCATCCCTGAAGGCCTCCAGAAAAAAGGCCATGCCGTCCAGGGTGTAAGGGAACGCGTTCTCCGCTGACTCACCGAACCCCGGTAAGTCGAGGGCAATGGCGCGGAAACGCGGGGCGAGTGCCTTGAGGTTCAGCAGCCACTGTTTGCGCGAGCTGCCCCAACCGTGCAGGAGGATGACCGGCTCACCCTTCCCTCTTTCCTCGTAGGCGACCTTGGAGCCATCCAAGGTGAGAACAGGCATCCATCACCTCCGTTCTGTGGCGGGGTGGCCGGACCTCACCGGGATGCCGTCCCTTTTATGACCCCGCAGTATCGTTATTGGCAAAATAATAAAGCAAAACGCCATGCGAGCGATAATCCCGTCCGGGAGACGGGCGGGTGCCACGCTTGCCGCTGGTCATGCGAAGCAGCCTATGCGATCGCGAACCGCTATGCCGGTAGCGACCGGGCCCACTCATTCCGCGCCGGCCCTGGCATCCTCGAGCAGTCCGGGCTTGAGAAGGATCACCACTCCCCAGAAAAGGCAGACGAGGGCTCCGATGGACATGGCCCTGGACATCCCGGCCGCGGTCGCGATGAGACCCAGCAGCGCTCCCCCCACCGGAAAAGCGCCCACCAGCATGAAGACATAGATGCTCATCACCCTGCCGCGCACCCTCGGGTCCGTCTTGAGCTGAAGCGTGGTGTTGATCGAGGTCATGGTGACCAGGAAAGAGAGCCCGGTACAGAATAGGAGGGACAGGCTGAGCCAGAAGGTGGCAGACCAGCTGTAGGCCAGCAGGCTCAACGAGATGCCCAGGATGCCCCCCTTGATGAGCGTGATCTCATCAAAGCTCCGGTGGAGACGGGTGACCAGGGGAGCCCCCGCTACGGCGCCCAGGCCGGACGCCGCGAAGAGTGCGGCTACCCCTATGTTCCCCTGCTTCAGGATGTCCTTCCCGAATACGGGCACGAAGACGATGTAAGGGAGCCCGAAGGCATTGATCATCCCGAAGGTGATGAGGAGGTTACGGATGAGCCGGCGCTTGTACGAGTAGTATATGCCGCCGGACATGGTCCTGAAGGAGAAGGCGGAACCGGCAGGCTTATCCATCATCCTGGGTAGGGATACGGCGAGCAAGGCCAGGATGAAGGGGAAGAAACTGATGCTGTTCACGAAGAAGCA
>CAYHAT010000404.1:0-3142 GCA_964354675.1 uncultured Actinomycetota bacterium
TAGTAAAACCAGTTACTAGTAAGGACATTATTACCGAAATTAACCACACCGGTATCACGATTGTTTTTGATTTATCTATAGTCATTTTAAATTATTATTTATCATCAAATACATTACACATTTCCATATTTAATTAGTTTCTATTGTCCATAAAGCATACTCCGGATCATTATTAGGAGATCTATATGCTTGCAAATTTGCTTTATCTATTATTCCCTGCCCTGTTGGAGCGGCTCCTAACAAGTAAAAAATTCTATTGCTATTGCCTGTTTTTGCTATATCTCTATTTGCCCATACATCCGCTAATATTTGATTAACCTCTGTTTCAATAAAAACCCAATTACTATTAATAAAAACAGCAATCTTCCCTTGTGTTGTTACCGTAGATGGTCTTGTAAAATTAGAACCTCCGGTATTTGAAAAATAATTCAAGTCCGTCCATCCGGCAATAGACCCTGTAAATACATTATTAGCACTCCCATCACCAAAAGTATTAATGAGAATTAATCCAGTCAGATCACCAGTACAATGATTATTAACACCTCCCGTTTCCCAGTATGTTAAAGCTGTACAGGTTGATAGATCGCCATATAATTCTATATAATCCATATACCCCCAACAGACTTCGTGTAAATGTGTTTTACCTGTCACGCTACCTGTCAAAACAACATCCAAAGCATATTGATTATTTAGCCGTTCTATATCATACCAATCAGTTATATCTAAAGTAACTGTCTCATTTCCGCCAAAATTGACTTCTTTCATTCCGGTTGCGCCCGTAAGATTGCCATGCAATGAAGTCCAGACCCATATTCTTGTTAAACTTGGAAACAAAGAAACATCCCCAGTTACTGCATAAGGAGCATTATCCGATATTTGTATATCTGTTATTCCTGTATTCCAATTATCTATTGATCCTTTCCAACCTTTCAAATTCTTATCAAGTTGTATTTTAAGTAAATTGGTGCATTTTGCAAATTCTGAAACATCTCCACCTGCTGGATAAACTTCCATAGAATTATCTGTCCCTAATATTCTTACATAATAAAGACTTGACGCATTGGTTATTATAATAGAATAAATATCATTCCCTGAGTAATTATGAGTTGGATATTCTATGGTATCAGGATTTGATAAAGTTGTAGATGTTCCATCACCCCAATATATGACCGGAGCATTCATCCCTGTTAAATATCCCAATCCCAACATTATAGACTGGTTAACAGAGGCATCACAATATAAATGTACTTTATTCAAAAAAAAAATTTCCTTAACGGATAAAGCTGTCAACTGACCATTAAACTCATCACTATATAATTGCATATTAGGTCCACTATCAACAGTATATGTATAATTTTTATTACCGCTTGTTGCTATCCACTCACTCGGACCCCCCTCATCATACAAACTTGTTAATAACCCCGAATTTCTTATTACTGACATTAAAATCCTATATGTCTTTCCTACTACCCATTTATTGTCAGCTAAAAGATAACAAGTCGTTCCATCAAATGTAATTTTTGTATTGTCACCAACTGCATGAGCATCTATATGATGATCCCAAAATGTTGCTAAATTAGTTGAACACCAACTTGATGGAATCAATTCCGGACCTAACATTGCTATACTTTCTTCAATCGTAAAAACAGAGTAAACTAATCCTACTTTTGACCTAATTTTATAATATCTCAAATCAACCGGAGAAAGAATATCACTATGAGTTTCTATCCCTGCATCTTTAGTTATTAATAAAGTAGATACTCCTCCATCGCTCTGTGCCCAAATTTCAGTTTCTGCTATCCCTCCTGAGTTATCTATCCAATCTACTTTAACACCACCTGAAATCAAAGTAAGTGTTAACCCTGAAGGAGCAGCCAATAAAAACCCTAACGCCATAGGCATATCGCTATCCTTATTATAAATAGCCCTAACAGTATTAGTATTTATCTCTACATAACTACTCTTATTACCATCAACTAACCCCCACATACTTTCCCAAGTTAAAGTATAAGATCCAGTACCTTGAAACAATAAATCAAGTTTATCCCCATCCACAGCATTCCTAGGATTAGCTACTAAAGAATCCATAGTAAAAGTTACATTCCATATCTTAGCCTTAAAAAAGTCAGGCTCAAACACCCCGGTTAATATCCCGGTTAAGTCCCCGGTAAGATTTGCAATAGTAGCATTAATTCTATTAACTGTGTCCCAATCACTTTCGGGAGTAACTGTTATAACTCCAGCACTGGCCGACACTGCATAACCTCTCTGCTTATAATAAGCAAGATTAGCCGCTACCCAATTATTAGCTGTCGCGGTTAAACTGGAAGAAAAAGACAATGCTGTAGTATTCACTACATTATTTATGGTAATATCCGCGGTACCACTCGTACCAGTAAGAGTGATTACACTACCATAAATAGTAACTCTCTGGATATTAGTCTTAGGAAATATAGAATTAAAATGTCTCATATCTTAAAATATTATAAATGCCAACACTGTCCCCATTATAGCCCCCCATGCATCAAACCAAATATCCTCACATTCAGGAGTACCTTTCTTTAACAATTTGTCCCAGATCAACTCTTTACCTGCACCGATAAACATTGTCACCAGAAATGCAAGTTTCATCAAATCCCTTGTCCAAAAGAATTGAATCGCAAAAGCAATCAAAAAACTGATGATAAGACAGAAAATAATATGTAAGATATATCCTTTCATTATTTTATAAAATTAAATAAAGCTGTTCCAGTACTTGTAATTAACTCAACCACCGGATATTCAAATATAATTACAGTACCCACCACCGCCAAAGATACCCCAAGAAATCTGGGATAAAATGAAGCGATTACACCCTGCTTGTTTTGAGTTTTACATGAAGTTATTGTTAGAGCCGTTACTACAGTAATTGCATAAATAGGATGAGGTATTCTGCCCCCTGATTTTGCAATAGTACCACTAAGATTAGTAGTAACATTCACAATAGATGCCGTCAATGTAATAATAGGATACCCTGTTGTTGCTGCTACTGTAAATATCAAATTTGCAGTACTTGAAGTAAGAACAATACCCGCCGCAAGATAAGCTGCAGCATTAGCCGTAACAAAGTTACTAGCTGTAGTAGTTAAATCTGTAGCAAAGG
>CAYHAT010000405.1:0-3142 GCA_964354675.1 uncultured Actinomycetota bacterium
ATCTCCGCCTCCCTGGCGTGGTGCTTGGCGTTGAGGACCTGGTGGGGGATGCCCCTCTTCTTGAGCAGACCCGAGAGCCGCTCCGACTTCTCGATGGATATAGTCCCTACCAGGACCGGCTGGCCGCTCTCGTGGCAGGAGATGATGTCTGTGACCACCGCGCCGAACTTGACCTCCTCCGACGTGTAGATGAGGTCGTTCCTGTCGTCGCGTATCATGGGCAGGTTGGTGGGTATCTCCAATACCTCCAGCCCGTAGATCTCCTCGAACTCGGCGGCCTCGGTGGCCGCGGTCCCGGTCATCCCGGCCAGCTTCTCGTACAGGCGAAAGTAGTTCTGCAGGGTGATGGTGGCGAGGGTCTGGTTCTCCTGCCGCACCTTCAGGGATTCCTTGGCCTCCACCGCCTGGTGCAGGCCGTCGCTCCATCTGCGCCCGGGCATGAGACGCCCGGTGAACTCGTCCACTATCAGCACCTGCCCCTCGGTCACCACGTAGTCGACGTCGCGGCGGTAGTGCTCCTTGGCCTTGAGAGCGTTCTGGAGGTGATGCACCAGGGGGGTGTTCAAGTGGTCGTAGAGGTTCTCCAGCCCCAGTATGGTCTCCACCTTGTGGATGCCCTCCTCGGTGATGGAGACGGTGCGCGATTTCTCCTCCATCTCGTAGTCCTCGCCCAGCTTCAGGCGGGGCACCACCCCCGCGAACTGGCGGTACAGGCGCGCCGACTCCTCGGCCGCCCCGGAGATGATCAGGGGGGTGCGGGCCTCGTCGACGAGGATGGAGTCAACCTCGTCCACGATGGCGTAGTTGTGGCTTCGCTGCACCCTGCGGTCCTGTCTTATCTCCAGGTTGTCCCGCAGGTAGTCGAATCCGAACTCGTTGTTGGTGCCGTAGGTTATGTCGGCGTTGTAGGCCTGCGTCCTCAGCTCCTTGGGCATCTGGGACTGGACGAGCCCCACCGACAACCCCAGGTACTTAAAGATGGCCCCCATCCACTCGCTGTCGCGGCGGGCCAGGTAGTCGTTGACCGTTACTATGTGTACCCCTCTGCCCTCCATGGCGTTGAGGTAGGCTGCGAGGGTGGACACCAGCGTCTTGCCCTCGCCGGTCTTCATCTCCGCTATCTTGCCCTGGTGGAGCACCACGCCTCCCATTATCTGCACGTCGAAATGGCGCTGCCCCAGGGTGCGCACCGCCGCCTCCCTCACCGTAGCAAATGCCTCCGGGAGGAGCTCCTCCAGGGAGTCGCCCTTCTCCAGGCGCTCCTTGAACCGCCCGGTCCTGGCCCGCAGCTCGGTGTCGCTCAAGCGCTGCGTCTCCGGCTCCAGGGCGTTCACCGCCTGGACCACTTCCGCGAGCTGTTCGAGCCTCTTGCGCTCGCCCATGCGTAGGACTTTTCCGAAGGTCTTGAGCATCGATCCTTTGCCTTCTCAGATCCTTTTATCTATTCTCTTTCCTTCAAGCGTTCCCGCAGGAGTGGCTCACCATGATGCGTATTCGAGATGGCAAAAGGGCTCCAGCCATACGAGCTGGGTGGCCACCGGTGCAGGTTGCGGGATTACTCCTCTTCTTTGAAGATCTCCTCAAAGCTTTCCTTGAGTTCCTCTTCCTCGAGCACTCTTGCCTTCTGCTTTATCTCCCGCTCCGGCCTGCGGCGCGCCCGCGCCTGCGATTCGACCACCTGGGAGAGGGTGCGCAGCACGATGGAATCGTAGAGTTGCCCGCGCTCCATACCCATCTCCTCCAGGGCCTCCTGCGAGGAGAGCTTCTTGGTAGGGTGGTTTGTTAGCAGGTCGTAATCGCTGACCACCCCGATTATCTTTGACCCCGTGGGAATGCGCGTGGTTCCTGCTTCCTCCTCTAACACCGGATGGCAGTAGCGGATGATGTGGGCGATGGGCCGCAGCCGCGTCACCTGCTCCAGCACCTCGGCACCTTTCTCGGCATGGCCCGGCGCCCCTTCCTCTCCCTCGTGCTCTATGCGTCCTATGTCGTGCAACGCGGCAGCGTAGCGGATGTTACGCGTCTCCTCGGCGGATACACCCATCTCCCGCGCCACCTCCCCGGCCAGGTTGCTCACCCGGCCGGAATGGCCCGGCATCCCCCACGAAAGGTCGAAGGCGTCGCCGATGACCCGCATGGTCTGGAAATACCTCTCGTCGAGCTCCTTATCCCGGTTGGACTCCAGGCGCACCAGCAGCAGCGGCACGAAGAAGACGAGGAAATTGAGCCACGGGATGCGCGGGAAGTACAAGGCCATGAGGGCGCCCGCGCCGGTTATGGCCAGGTAGATGGGGAAGGTCTGGCGCATCTGCTGGGGCAGCACCACGCGCCAGTTGCCTCCCACTTCCATCGCTGTCTCCAGCGACGAGATCAACATCTCGCCCAGGTAGAACACCAGGGCCATGGCCAGGAAGGCAAGCGGGAAGACCAGCGCGCGCTGCAGCACGACCGGGTTGTAATAGGTGAAGAACTCGGTGGCGTTGGCGGGTCCCGGCCCGAAAAAGTTGGGTGGATAGGGGTTCCATGTCATCCCCCATCCCAGGTTGGCTATGAGCTGGTAGACGACCCCCGCCAGGGCGACGATATAGGTGCGCTGCACTATGTGCAGGAAATCCCCTTCGCCGGAATGCTGGATACGCGAGAAGGCGCGGCCCAGGAGGCTCCCCAACAGGAATATGAATACCACCTCGGGTACGGGCCGGATGGCGATGATGCACAGGACGGCTGCCATCCCCAGGCGCAGGGGCCTGCCCCAGGGGAACTGCACCCTCCAGGTCTCGAAGAAAGCGAGGATAGCCACCAGCCCGAAGGTGCGGGCGGGGTCCAGGTCTCCCCACTTGACGAAGGGTACACATACCCCGAGCACCACCAGGAAGAGCGCAATGGATACGATGCGCAGCGCCTTTAAGCGGTTCTCGTTCACTGCGCTTCACCTCCCCTGCCGGGGTATCCGCCCTCTGGCTCCGCTCCGTCTCCCGGGACCTCGCCGCCCGCTTCCGGCCGAGGGTATGCGATCTCTCCCGCCTCCGCCTCCTCGAGGCTGCGCATGGCCTCCTTCTCGAAGCGTTCCCGCGCTTCCCTGCGTTCCCGCATCAGTTCCTCTCTCCGCCGGGTCCTGCGCCCGCCCCCTCGCGCCGTTCCC
>CAYHAT010000406.1:0-3140 GCA_964354675.1 uncultured Actinomycetota bacterium
CCCTGGGTGTCGCCCGGCGTGAACTCGATGCATTCCTCCACCAGGTGCAGCTCGTCCTCGGCGCGCCGCAGCTTGTCCTCGGTTATCTCCAGCTCGAACTGGGTTTTCACCAGGCGGTCCTCCAGCTTCTCGATGAGGACGTCCAGGGCCTCGATACGGTCCATGACCGGGTCGGGGATGGCCTCGTGGTGGAGGTCCACTACCGGCTCACCTTCCTGCATGACCACCCTGCCGGGAACGCCCACCACGGTGCAGCGGGGCGGCACGTCCCGGATGACCACCGCGCCCGCGCCCACCTTGGAGTCATCCCCGATGGTGATGGGCCCCAACACCTTGGCGCCGGCCGCGATGACCACGTTCCTGCCCACGGTGGGGTGGCGTTTGCCTTTCTGTTTGCCCGTGCCCCCCAGGGTCACGCCCTGGTAGAGGGTGACGTAATCGCCTACCTCCGAGGTCTCGCCGATGACCACGCCCATGCCGTGGTCTATGAAGACTCCCTTCCCGAACTTCGCGCCGGGATGGATCTCGATGCCCGTCAAGAGGCGGCTGATATGGGAGATGAGGCGGGGTATGACCGGTATGTTCTTTACCCACAGCCAGTGGGCCGCGCGGTGCATCCACAGGGCATGCAGCCCCGGATAGGCCAGGATTATCTCCAGGGTGTTACGTGCGGCCGGGTCCCTGTCCCGCACCGCCTCTATGTCTTGTTTGAAGAACTCTAACAATCCGACTCCTTTTCTCTCTGCCCAGAATTCATTATATCGGCAGTAAGACCAAGTTTTAAGTGGGATGGATCATGCGCTCAGAGATCGGGGCCACTGACGCCATGCCTGTGTAAGCCTAGCCGACCTGCCCTTGTGCGCATGAAACCTCGCACTTGCGGCGATCACACTCCAGGTTTTCGTCGACCCATAAGCGCCGGGCCAGCTTGTAAGTCGGGCAGCGGGCCTTCCAGGGGGTGGTCGCGGTGCGGGCACAGTGACGGCAGGAGACGATCAGCTGGGTGGTCCACTGCGAAGCGAAGAGGGCGGCATAGGCGGAGAGCCGCCTCCTGTCGCCCCAGGCGGCGGTGAAGGGCAGTAGCAGCATACCCCCGGCGGACAGCGCCTCGGCCGTGTAACCTGCCTGGGTAAGGGTGCGGTCGGGCTGGGCGGGAAACATGCGCGCGGCCAGTATCCCCAGGTTGTAAAACTCGCACTTCTCTCCGTAGTGTTCGCAGCGCGTGCAGATAAGGTACTTGCAGAGGGTGAACCAGGAGATGGTGGCGGCAGCCCACAGGGGGAAGAGCTTCTTGCGATAGCACGCCATGAGATAGCCGCCGGCGGCGATGGCCGCCAGGCCGGCCGCGCTCTCCACCGCGATAGCCGCGGGTGCGACCTCACACCATTCCTGTACCGGTTCGACCTCCATCCCGTCCACCTCCCGGGGTCTTTATGTGGTCAGGCCTCGAATCTTGAATTCTGCGGTCATGTTGCCTTATATGGAGAACCCATCAACAAGATTTCGGTATCCAAGGCCTGACCCCTCCTGCCTGTATTCCATTACATTCCAAGATTCAAGTTTCGAGGCCTGACCCCATTTTGTTGCTAAATTCAAGATTCGAGGCCTGACCCCATTTTGTTGAGGGCCTGCCTCAAACGGCCGACACACTCCTGCTCTCCGAACACGGCTATGAGGTAATGCAAGGCCGGACCTTTATCCCTGCCCGTCAGGGCTACCCTCAACGGCATAAGGACCTCTTTGGGCTTCAGGTCCTTTTCGGCATAGTACTGCTTTATCTCTCCGATCACATCATCTGCATCCTTAAGGTCTCCGACATTTGAATGACCGAGGATGTCTATTGCTTTTTCTATTACCTTTGCTGCCACTTCTCCGCGCAGCCATTCCGCCGCGTGTTCCTCAAGATCATCCTGCGGAGCACCGTACGGTTCCAGATAAACGGGCAACTCGCTCAAGGTGTTCAGATTGTCCAGTACCGACTCCACCATGAGGGGGAAAAGGGGATGAGCGGCCCAGCCGGGTGCGAACCCTTTCGTAGTCTCCACCAACTCGTCTGCGGGCATGCTGCGCATGTGCTTGCCGTTCAGCCAGTCGAGGCGCGGCTTGTCGAAGACGGCGGGGCTGGCGGAGAGGTCACCGATGTCGAAGAGGTGCACCAGCTCATCCAGGTTTAAGACCTCTTTACCCTCCGGAGGCGACCAGGAGAGCAGCGCCAGGTAGTTAGCGATGGTCTGGGGAAGGTATCCCATCTCCCGGTAATCGCGCACGGCGGTGGCACCGTGGCGTTTGCTCATCTTAGCGCCGTCCGGGCCCAGGAGCAGTGAATGGTGAAGGTAGATGGGAGCGGGGTATCCCAGGGCGTCGAAGAGCAGCATATGACGCGCGGTGTTGGTGAGATGGTCCTCCCCCCGCATGACATGGGTTATCCCCATGGTGGCGTCGTCTACCACCACGGAGAAGTTGAAACCGGCGCTCCCATCCGAGCGCACGATGATGAAATCGCCCACCACGCCCGGAGGGAAGCGTACGTAGCCGTGCAGGAGGTCCTGGAACGCGACCTCCCCCTGCGGGACCCGGAAACGCAGCGCCGGGAGCCTGCCCTCCGCCTCCCGCGCTTTCCTCTGCTCGGGCGAGAGATCGCGGCACACACCTCCGTAGATGGGCGTGCGTCCCTCCGCCAGCGCCCGTTGCTTGCCATCCTCCAACTCCTCAAGGGTGCAGTAACAGGGGTAGGCTTTCCCGGCATCCTGGAGCCTGCGGGCATGCTCGCGGTATATCTCGCCCCGCTCGCTCTGCCGGTAAGGGGCGTGCAAGCCCCCGACGTCCGGACCCTCGTCCCAATCCAGGCCCAGCCAGCGCAGGTCGTCCAGGATGGAATCCTCCAGCTCGCGGCTGGAACGTGCGGGGTCGGTATCCTCGACGCGCAGGACCATCGCGCCGTCCTGCCCGCGCGCGAAGAGCCAGTTGAAGAGCGCCGTGCGCGCCGAACCGAGGTGGAGCTTGCCTGTGGGCGAAGGAGCGAACCTGACCCTGACCATGGCGTCACCTTGTCTAAGAACGTCTCGGAAGTCCCCTATGCAGCGATTCTATCACAACGCAAGATCGGGATGGCCTGGGTATGCCGTCGGGAGGCCCGGTCC
>CAYHAT010000407.1:0-3110 GCA_964354675.1 uncultured Actinomycetota bacterium
TATCCTGCCAGCCTTCTTCCAGCATCATGTCATGAGCTATATCCGAGCAGACCTCTGCGCTTGTGCCGTATGCTGATGCAGTATCTTCTTGTTCCTTGATCGTAGAAATAGTGTCATTCGCGGCGCTAAGTATTAGTATTGGTGTTTTCTTGACTCGCTTTGGTTTCGGTAGATTAAGAAGAAACATGTCGAGAGTGGCTCGATATGATTCATTCTGCAGCCGAGTGTAACATTCCATCACCCTTTCTTCAGCTACATCGGGTGAGAGGAACATCTCTTTGGCCAGTTCAGGAGTGGAAACGGCCTGATAAGGATTAAGCATAACCACGAATTTAAGCCAAGGCATCGGATGCTTGCGGGCAAAACGCATCGAGAAAGCAAGTATGCCTTTCTTGGGTGTAGACGCCAGCAAGACCGCAGCCGGCGCTCTATGTTTCTCGAGATATTTCTGAACAACATACCCTCCCATCGAATGTCCCACTAGTATGGGGGGTATTTCCATTCCCTCCACAACTTGGGCAACGTCGTTAACGTAGTCTTCTATGCTCGTCCAGAACAAGCGTTCGTGCCCTTCGCTTCGGCCATGGCCGCGCAGGCTCATGGCATGAGAAATGTATCCCCTAGAAGAAAAATAGGGTAGAAATTTTCCCTCCCAGCACCAAGCTCCATGATACGCGCCGTGAATGAAAAGGATCGGCGTTGGGCGCGCATTGGCCTCGGGTTCCCTGGTTAATAACTCCAATTTCATAGCAATTCCCCCTATCCGATTTATATCGCTGACATTTCATGTTTTCACCTCATGAAGTCGTTATCTCATCATTCAGTTTCTCTAATCGCTTCCTTCATAGATAATCCACACTCCCTGTCATCGAAGGACCTGGATAATTGCCTGTCCGCAGGGCACGATATCAACACCTGTTCTTCCATTACGATTTGGACTTGTGAATACAATAGAAGCAGCCCGGAATTTGTGGAATCTGATAGCCCTCAATTTCAATCTATCACTCATCAAGAAAATGTAAAGCAAACCGATTGAAGGTAATATGATCAAGGAACACACTCAGGGGTAATTCATCATTTCAACCGTCTGCAGTAACTCGGGAATCACATTTTCCCTGTTTAAACAATAAATCCTGGTTCTAACTTCGTCCACTACGGGGAGCCAGTAAACCAAGCGGGGGCTTATGCTCCCGCTTAATCTCTTGATATATATCTAAGCACTGACGTTCCTGCGGTCAAGCGGGTCTTGGATCAGCTTTGTATGTACAGCAATATCCCCTGCAAGCCTATCTACCTTATAGAGTTAATACCAACCTCACCTGTCCGGGTGAACCAAACAGCTTCTCAAAGCTCTTATTGGTTGACTCCTTGTCGACCCTGAATCCCACTTTTTCGTAGGCTCCCTTCGATGCCAAGTTCCCAATAAAGGTTATGACTTGCATCCGAGGGAAATGTTCACTTTTAGCCTTCTCGATCGCATCCGCGAGCAGAGCAGTGATGACTCCTCTTCTTTGAAACTCGGGAAAGGTAGCGACGTACTCGACTACCAAAGTGTCCTTGAGTATGGAAAGATGAGTTCTGTAGAAAGGTAGCATCCTCCAATATATTGCGATTATCTCTGGGTAAGTAAAGCCCACATCATGCGCTGCTCTTGTCCATGCAGAAAAACTGTCATGTTCCTTGGTGTGGGTACACAGCCCACCTGCTATTCTGCCATCTACTTCGGCAACCTTAAACCTACTGTAGTGGGTGCTTAATTTCTCTGCATTCAAGAAATAGCGGGCGAGTATCTCGAGTCGCTTCTCTTCCGACCCCGGAAATGCCACGGCCCAATTATTGATTTTCTGTTCGCCCTTGAAGGATGGAAGTTCGAGCTGCTGGGTTGATGCCAGGTCTATGATTCTAGCCCCGTATTCCACATCCTCGGGTACCGCCTGACGAATCGTAATCATTGTTGACAGCACCTACCTCTTATGCCAGTACATAAATACTGACGTTCTGATCATCTTCGATATTTCTCCCATATACCTCGCAATGCCATTATCTTATCACTCAGCTTCTTGAATAAATATAGCCTATATTTAGTGCCGGAATCGCAATTTCCCTGCTCAGGCCATATATTCTGGTTCTAACTTCTTCCACTACGGGGAGTCAGCAAACCAAGCGGGAGTTAATTCTCCCGCTTTTCTCTATCATGTTTTACTTTCTACAAGCATCTTGGGGAACTGTGCGGTTCCCTCTTTCGTATCCCGAACTTGGCCCCATGTAATTAGGCGCGTGCCTTCCAAGCCACTTCGTTCACGCTGTATGTGCTCTAACCCTGAATCTGTACACTGGAATCCAAGGCGATCCCATGCCAGAATATCGAAAGGGAGGCGATGGCCTGTTCCCTTCTGCTCGATTGTGGATTTGACCTGAGGGGTACCTCGACCCGGACAGCCGAAGGAGGCCGCTCAATTAATGGACCAGCTTTCACGCAGAGAACAAAAGAAGATCAATAACCGTAACGCCATCTTTGAAGCGGCGGAGGAGCTCTTTTCCGCTCGGGGCTTCCAGGGCACCACACTGGAGGCCATATCGGAGAAAACGGGGCTCTCCAAGGGAACAGTATACCTCTACTTCAAGAGCAAGGAAGAGCTCTACCTGATGGTCTGCATCAAGGGTCTCGAGGGTTTTAGCGAGGAGCTGGCAAAGAACGTTAATAAGAAGAAGAGCCTGGAAGGAAAGATAAAGGCCATTTATCTCACCTTCATCGAGTACTCCATACGTGTGCCCATGCTCTTCCGCGTGGTGCAGGATCTTTTTGTGGAGAGGTTCCGGCAGAACATCTCCGAGAAGACGCTCAACGACATCATTACGGCTATCATGGAATTGCTGAACTACGGAAGCGAATTCGTGCGGGAGGGAATCGATGCCGGCATCTTCCGCAGGGACCTCGATCCCTATGCATTCAGTATCCTGTGCTGGAGGATAGCAGCAGGCCTGGTCGAACTGGCGCTCCTTAAAGACCCCAAGATCGTGAAGCATGGCGACCTGGAGCATATGTTTGATATGTCCATCGACCTCCTACTGCAGGGTGCGGAGGCACAAAAGAGACGATAAGGGCCACA
>CAYHAT010000408.1:0-3107 GCA_964354675.1 uncultured Actinomycetota bacterium
AGGGACATGTCCAGGGCCTCTCCCAGCATGTCGATGCCGGCGTTGTTGAACATGTAATCCAGGCGCCCGTGCCTGGAGATGGTGCCGTCCACGAGTTCCTTGACCGCCGCGAAATCGGTCACATCGAGCGTGGCGCCCTCGACCCTGTGGCCCTTTCCGGCCAGCGAGCTTACGGTCTCCTCGAGCAGCGCCTCGTTGAGGTCGGCCAGGATCACGATGGCGCCGCGGCGTCCCAGCTCCTCACCCAGGGCTCGCCCGATGCCCGAAGCGCCGCCGGTTATGATGGCTGTCTTGCCCTGGAATATATCCAACGATACTGCGTCCTTCTCCTCCGTACGCCGGTCTTGACATACAGGTTTGCTCTTGTTTAGCCTGGTGGCCACATACTGCGAGTCATCCATGACGCGAAGCCTCCTTCAGGGCAACATTAGGTCGATATGGCTCATCCACATTCATCCATGAACTCCAGTGACTCCCGCATGGCGATGCGCGAGCACTTGGAGAAGGGCACCGAGAGGAATCCGTGATGCCCGTCAAGGTATTTCCAGGAAAAGATGCGGGTGCGGTTAGGGATGCCTCTTTCAGACAATACCCGGTCTAACAGCACTGACTCGGAGCAGAGAGGGTCCCAGCTTCCTGCGCTTATGTAGGATGGCGGATAGCCATCGGCGACATGACGGGCGGGTGAGGCCAGCTCAACCCTCCGCGGGTAGTCTGCGTCCTCCTCTCCCAGGTAGCCGCGGATCATGGTCTTCATGAAAGGGAAACGG
Organism: uncultured Actinomycetota bacterium; assembly: GCA_964354675.1. Classification (GTDB taxonomy): domain Bacteria; phylum Actinomycetota; class Geothermincolia; order Geothermincolales; family RBG-13-55-18; genus SURF-21. Next base: position 771 of record CAYHAT010000408.1, read on the forward strand.
GTTCTCCCTGCGCTTTCGACGTCGTAGCCTCCGTAAAAGAGAAGAAGGCCTTTCAGGCAATCCGCTGGAACGGGGTTACTTATCCCCAGGGACTCCAGCTGCTCGCCCTCGTGGAGCGCGCCGGCGTAGAGGCTGGAGAAATATGCTCCAGCGGAGTCGCCCCCCAGGAACATACGCGAGTTGTCCCCGCCGTATTCTGGCGCATGGTCGTAAGCCCACCTGATGGCCCTGGCCACATCCGTCGCCTGGCCAGGGAATCCGCATGCCGGAGCCAGGCGGTAGTTGACGTTGAAGACCAGGTAACCGCGGTCCGCATAGCATGCGCAGATCCTGCGGAAGCTCTTCTTGTCGAAGGTATGGAAACCGCTGCCGTGGGTGTAGACGAGGACGGGGTAAGGTGGAGGCCCCTGGGGGACAAATACATCCAGTGACTGCTTATGCCTGGCCGCGCTCCTGTAGGGGATGTCGAGCACCTTCCTCCCCACCTCCGGGCAGGAGAGGTTGAAGATGAACAACCGTCCCGGGATCTCCAGACAGAGACTAATGAACTTGAGCAGATAGGCGTTGAACCTGTAATGCAACTCTTTCATCTCTTCCTCCTCCTTGCGCAACCGGCTTGGTATTCCCGGCGGCAGCGTTAGTGCTCTCACCTTCTCAACCGTGGATCCGCGCGTTCACGCTCAACGCCCGGAGCGCCGGCCGCCCTGTTTCACGGCCCGCCAGACGCAGGGCTGCCGGCGCCCTTCCGGCGGGTATACCCGCAGCCAGTCCGCCCCGGCCTCCCGCAGGAAAGAGGTGCAGAGGCAGCAGTAATAGGGCGTCCCCTCGCGCTTTCCGGACCAGTCGTAGCTGCGCGAGGTGGTCCCTATCCCGGCTGGCCGGCGCATCTCGTAGAGGCAGTCGAAGGTGTGGGGCATGGCGAACTGCAGGAGACCGCGGGGAAGGGGGAGCTTGACCGTCAGCTGCATGGCCCGGTTCTCCAGGCTCTCCACCGCCCTCTTCGCACTCCCCAGGGGTCGATAGGAACCGTGGCGCAGCAGCTTGCCTCCGCTGCCACAGGGATCGAGGATGACGGTCACGCTGCCGGTGTCCTCCACGACGCTGAATCTCGCCGGGGGATATCCCGTCCCCCCGCTCAGATCGGCGAGGAAGAAGTTGTGGATGATAAAGCGCAGGGCCTCCCGTCGCTCCATCCCACCGGCCAGGGACACCACCTGGGTCGCGATGCATTTTTCGTAAAGGAAGGAGAGGGCCCTCCCCAGCCCCTCCTCACCCGCCCTGCGAGCGATGAAGTCGAGCACGGAGACGACCATGCCCACGTAGAAGCTGTGCAGGAAGAAGAACTCCCCGCCCATCTCCCTGGCGATGCGCAGGGCACCCTTGCCGTCTCCCTTCGTGAGTCTCTCCCTGATGCGGACGGGGGTGGGGCGCACGATGTCCTCCATGCGATCTCGCGTGAACCAGCGTTCCCTCCCCCTGATCGGCTGCGTGGCCTCCTTCTCCTTCACCATGCCGTAGCGGTCGTAGTATCGCTGCGGCACTCCCCACTTGTCTTTATATATGTACCAGCGGCACTCGTCCCCGGCGTGGGCGGGGGGATCCACCGGCCAGGTGGGAAATCCCAGGTAGCGAAGGGGCATGGACTCGTTGATGAAGGAGCAGTGCACGCAGTAGTAAGGGAACCCCGCGCGGTGGAAGGACCAGGGATAGGCCTGGGAGGTGACGGCGAGGGAGCGGGGTGGATCGTAGGCGCCCATGCGCCACAGGCGCCCCCCGCTGCCACAGGGGTCCATGATAAAAGTGAACTTCTCGTCGTCCTCCTCCAGGCGGAAGGCGCCGGGGTGCTCCCCCGCGCCGCTGCAGGAGTGGGCCACCCAGCACCCGCGCACCAGGAGCTCCGCCTCCAATCCCCGGTTTACGTCCATGTTCATGAGGTCGAAGATCTGGCGCTGTGCGCTCTTCTCGAAGCAGTAGGTGAACATGTCCGGAAGCGTCTCCTCGCCCAGGTTCTCCCCCACCCAGGTGAAGAGGGCGGTAGCCGAGTCGGCGAAGAAGTCGTGCAGGAGTATGCGCTCCTGTTTGAGGTCGTCGCAGAGAGCGGTGGCTTTATCCATCTCGCCGTTCTTGATAGCCCGCTTGATACGCTTGATGACCGGGGTGGCCATCTCCGCCCTCTCCGCCTTGCTGAACCAGTTACCAGCCATGTCGCACCTCCCGTACCTCGGCGATCAACCGACTCATCTCTCCTACCCCCTCACCCGATCCAGGATATGCGGGCCGGCTCCCGCTTCACTGCCCGGTCGCATACTCCCTTGGGATAACCGAGGGCAATGGTGG
>CAYHAT010000409.1:0-3107 GCA_964354675.1 uncultured Actinomycetota bacterium
TGGGCGCCAGAGACAGCGTACGCACCAGGATGATGCCCCCCAGGGGGATCATCAGGGCCGCCAGGACCAGGCGTAACACATCGCCAGCGCTGAGCAATTCTGGCGCCGGAATGGAACGTCTGCGCATGTCACTCCTTCTCACTCCAGCGCGAGGGGACGCCCAGCTTGCGATCGCGACGAATCAAGGCCTGCTTGTACTTTTCCAGCGAGTCGTACTCCTCAGCGCTGGTCAGCACGTCAACCTGCTCCTTCTCCCAGTCATGCTTCACGCTGCCCAGAACGGGCAAGCCACTTCGCCGCCGGAAGACCACGTAGTACGCCAAACAGATGAGGAGCCAGGCCGGCCCGGCGATCCGGCCTATCTCGTGCGTGATAATCACCGTAGAAAAGATGCTGGCCACGCCCAGGAAGCCCAGAAAACCCAGAATCGGGACTTCAACAACGCTGCCGTCCTTGCGCTTCCACTTGAAGTTCAGGGGCACCTTATAAGGCCTCGGGGTGTACGGATCTGAGAAGCGAAGCCGGATCAGCGAGATAAAGACCAGCATGTAGCCAAAAGTCGCTCCAAAGGCATATAGGTTGGCCAGTGTGTCCAGCACGCTCGGGGTGAGGAAGGCAACCACAGTGAGCATAATCCCTACCCACCCAAAGCCCAGGATGGCGTTGCTCGGCGTGCGGTACTTGGGATGGACGTACCTGAACCAGGGGCTAGCGAGGCGGAAATGGCTCATGGAGAAGATGAGGCGAGAATCGCCCATGACGCCCGTGTTGGCCGAGATGAACAGGATCGTGGCGCCGAGGAAAGCCGCAAAAGGGCCAGCCAGCAGCCCCAAGTAGGGAATGTGCGACGCCAGATAGGCAATGGGGTCGGATTGGTGAGCCTGGAACTCCTGCCAGGGCAGGATGCCCAGCCCCACCGTGGAAAAGCCCAGGGCCAGAATGAAAACTGTAAAAATCAGCGCGATGGAAGTACGGGGGATCACTGTTGCTGGCCGGCGAGTCTCCTGGGCCGCTTGCGAGATGCTCTCCAGGCCCACGAAAGAGATGATAGCCAGCGAAAAGCCGTACATGAATTGCCTCGGCGAAGGGAACTCATACACCCACTGCTGAACCAGTAGTTCCGGACTCCACGCCAGGACGAAGCCAAAGACCACCACGGACATCTCCAGGATCAGGTCCATCAGGCCAATCACTTCATTCACGCGGGATGACTCGCGGACACCCCTCACGTTCAGCCACAAAAGGAAGGCGATCATGATAACCGTTTCCGCGAGCCAGAGAGCGTTGAAGCTGATCCAAGGCCCGAAGCTGACCGCAAAACTCTCAAGATGCAGCCCCATGAAAGGCAGGAAGAAGTTGACATACCCTGTCGAAGCAGTGGCAAACAGGGCGATGTCAATGGTGTAGTCCAGGAGCAGGGCCACACCAGCCATAAAACCCCAGAAGTCCCCCAGACCCCTCAGGGAATAGTAGTGACCACCACCAGCCACCGGATAGGAGGATGCAAGCTCGGTGAAGGCCAGGCCGATCATGATATAAATCAACCCCGCCAGGGCAAAGGCCAGGGGAGCACCCCCCTGGGCAGAGGCGATGACCAGGCCCAGGGCCACATAGATGTCGGCGCCAACGTCGGCGTATCCCCAGGTATAAGAACCCCAGACAGTCACATCACGCCGTAGCCCGACCTTCTCCACGCCTGTGCCTTCGTCTCGATTCTCCGTCATTAGGTCCTCTCGCTGAAGCTCCAACCGTCCATGCTAGCCAGCAGCAATCGCCTCTACAATTGTACCACGTCCAACATCAACTGTCGATTTTATTCGCCGAGGATCTGCTGCACGCTGGGAACATCCGCGAAGCCGCTGGCGTCCACTGAGTGGAGAAACACGCAAAGAGTTGGTGGGAAAGGAGCATGACCGTGAACAGGACCACACTCCTCCTTGTCGGCTTTGTGCTGGCCCTGTCCATCAGCGCCTGCGCCCCAAGGCAGGACGTACCCTTCGAAGAGTTGGTTTCGAACCCGGAGCGATACCACGGCAGGCGGGTCTGCACCGAGGGCATCTACGCCACGGGCTTCGAGGCGAATGCGTTGGGCGCATCTCTACAGCGAGACGGTGAAGCCGTCTACCTCACGCAGCCTGCCATCTGGCTGGAAGGAGCCGAGATCAGGTCCAGCGCGGATTGCTTTGATAGCGGCGCACTTCCGACCGCCAGGTTCTGTAAGGCGACCGTCTGTGGGCTGTTCGAATCCGGGGGGTACTACGGTCATTTGGGGGGATATGCCTACCAGTTGCGGGCAGAGGACAGGTAGGCCGGTCCCGCCAAGTTGGCATTCCGAGCGGTCTCTACCGCTGGTCCAGCCAACCGTGGAGTTGGGCAGGAATGGACACCCCATCACTTCCGAGGTACTCTCGGGTGACACAGCACTCCACGACTATTGAGCTGGAAGCAGCATCTTGAGGACCCGCATAGGTGCCCGGGCGCTGACGCTACAAGACGCCCCGAGCGCATGTTTCCAGCAAGAGTGTCTCCAAGGTGCGACGCGGTGGCAACGAGGCGCTTTGCGCCTGGAGCCATCAAGCTGCCAGCGCGCATGAGGCACTGGAGGACTATGACCAGCGACTTCGACAAGTCCAATCGAGACCGTGACCGAACATCTGCTCGCACGTCCCACGGCACGGGAAACAGGCTGACGAAGCTTGAGTGGATCGTGGCTGCGGTCTTACTGACTCCCTTGCTCGTTGCCCGCTGCGGGCACGCTCCCACCACCACCCACATCACCCCGTCCTCCATAATGCAGACCACGGCGGTCCCATCGGAGGGCACGCCGTGCACGATGCACTACAGAGATGCCAGTCTGGCGTTTCGCGTCGACTATCCCTGCGATTCCGAAGTCAGTCAACTAGGACATGGCCCGTGCACCGATGATCCCGGTCGATTGTGCGACTCAGTCCTCTTTCAGACGACCGATACTTATGGCAATCGCTACGGGCTCACAGTCTTCCGATACTGGCCGGCCGCAGGCAAGACCATCACAGACACAGTGGAGTACAACATGCGCAATCTGGCCTCGTCATCACGCGATCAAATCGAGACCAGGTGCTGTCTCA
>CAYHAT010000410.1:0-3099 GCA_964354675.1 uncultured Actinomycetota bacterium
GCACGTAGAGAAGGATGCCGCCCTGGAAAGGCGTTTCCAACCCATACTGGTGGGGGAGCCCGACGTGGATGACACCATAGCCATCCTCAGGGGCTTGAAGGAGCGCTACGAGGTGCACCACGGTGTGCGCATCCAGGACTCCGCCCTGGTGGCGGCGGCCATGCTCTCCGACCGCTATATCTCGGACCGCTACCTGCCGGACAAGGCCATCGACCTGGTGGACGAGTCCGCCTCGCGGCTGCGCATCGAGATCGACTCCATGCCCACGGAGATCGACGAGGTGGAGCGGCGCATAAAGCAGCTGGAAATAGAGAAGCAGGCCTTGAAGAAGGAAAAGGATAAGGCCTCCAGGGAGAGGTTGGAGAAACTCGAGGCGGAGCTGGCCGAACTCAAGGAGAGGTCCTCGGAGATGAAGGCCCACTGGCAGGCGGAGAAGGAGAGCATCGGCCGCATACGTGAGCTGAAGGAGCGCCTGGAACAGGTGAAGATAGAGGAGCAGAAGGCGGAGCGGGAGGGCGACCTCGAGAAGGCGGCCCGCCTGCGTTACGGCGAGTCCACCGAGCTGCAGGGCGGGCTGGAGGAGGAGAACGCGCGCCTGCAGGAGCTGCAGAAGGAGCGCAAGATGCTCAAAGAAGAGGTGGACGACGAGGATATCGCGGAGGTCGTCTCCGCCTGGACCCACATACCGGTGTCCAAGCTCCTGGAGGGCGAGGTGGAGCAGCTCATCCACATGGAGGACCGGCTGCGCCAGCGCGTGGTGGGGCAGGAGGAGGCACTGGAAAAAGTATCCAACGCCATCCGCCGCGCCCGCGCAGGGTTGCAGGACCCCAACCGTCCCATCGGCTCCTTCCTCTTCCTCGGCCCCACCGGGGTGGGGAAGACCGAGCTGGCCCGCGCCCTGGCCGAGTTCCTCTTCGACGACGAGAAGGCCATGGTGCGCCTGTACATGAGCGAGTACATGGAGCGGCATACCGTCTCCCGCCTTATCGGTGCGCCCCCCGGCTACGTGGGATACGAGGAGGGCGGGCAGCTCACCGAGGCGGTGCACCGCCGCCCTTACAGCGTCATCCTGCTGGACGAGATAGAGAAGGCCCACGGTGACGTCTTCAACCTGCTGCTGCAGATCCTGGACGACGGGCGCCTCACCGACGGCCACGGCCGCACCGTGGATTTCAAGAACACGGTGATCATCATGACCTCCAACATCGGCAGTCACCTCTATCAGGATATGGGGGACAATGAGCGGGACGAGGTCAGGCATCTGGTCATGGAGACCCTCAAGGTCCACTTCCGGCCGGAGTTCCTCAACCGCCTGGACGAGATCATCGTCTTTAATCCACTGGGGATGGAGGAGATAAGAAAGATCGTTGACATGCAGATCGAGTACCTGCGCGGCAGGCTGGCCGACCGCAAGCTGGACATCCGCCTCACCGAGAGGGCCAAGGAAGCGCTGGCCGCGGAGGGATTCGATCCCAACTACGGGGCGCGGCCGCTAAAGCGCGTCATCCAGCGCGAGGTCCAGGACAACCTGGCGCGAAAAATGCTGGAGGGGGACTTCGCGGAGGGAGACCTCATCGAGGTGGACGTGGACTCAAGCGGTGACTTCACCTTCACCCGCCTGGGAGCGTCGGTGTACGCGGAATGAATGGGGTCGTGTCTTCGATATTCGATTTTCGTACCGTATTTGAATCCAAGGCTTCAAGTTAATAAAACCGAATATCAGTAAATGGGGTCACCACTTCAACGTGACCTTTTCCCGCAACTCCCTGAAGACCGGGTAAGGCCATCCCGCGGTCATGTGCTCGGGACGGTTCATGCCCCAGACGATCCCACCGGTGCAGAAAAAAGAGATGTTGACCACGCCTGTTCTTGTGGGGATCACGGAGGAGTTGCGGCAGATGGACATGTCGGCCATGAAGCGGCTGATGATGCGGTCCCAGATATCCGAGACCAACTCGCTGCGGAAGAGGAAGGTGATGGTCTTCGTAAACCACCCCTGTTTCTGCAAGGCGGCCAGGATGCGGTTGACGATCATGGCGAGCTTCACTTTCCAGTCGGAACGGTTTTCCCAGAGGTACTGCAGGGCGCTCCTGTCCAGCTCGCCGGCATACTCGCGGGCGCAGCGGTTTTGCCCCACCACACTCACCAGGTAGCGCAGGGTTTTCGGTTCGTCGCGCAGGATGACCACGTCGGGCTCCAGGCCCCTGGCCTCGAACCCGGAGAGAGGTGCCAGAAAGACGGCCCGCGTCCCCTCCAAGCGGGGCTCCTGCCGTTTCTCGAAGCTGCTCTCCGCTTTCTTGAGCCCGAGCACCACAGGGCTCCAGTTGCAGGCGGTTATGGACTCCGGGCGCACCAGCAGTTCCTCGCCGCCGGTTACGCGCCACACTGCGTCGCAATAACTGACACCCTCGTAAGCGGGGATCCCTGCGGGCTCGCTATCGCCCGGCATATAGAACTTGACTCCCACTGGTTGCAGCTTGAGGTTTACCTCCGGCATTTCCGCCTCCCTTCTTTATACCTACGGATTATACAACCACACCCGATAGAATGGGGTCGTGTCTTCGATATTCGATTTTACGACACTGCGTGAGAGATGGCAGCGCGACGGTGCCAGTCGCCTGGACATTTCCGAATGTCTCAGGCCCGGCACGCGTACGTTTCGGAGGTGCGGACGGAGGGCGATAGCACGCATACGCCCGATTGAGTAAATGGGGTCGTGTCTTCGATATTCGATTTTCGTACCGTATTTGGATTCGAGGCTTCAAGTTAACGGGTATTCAGTGGTTAATACATATTCAAGCACCTGAGCAAGGAATACAAGGAGGAGCACCACCTGGAGGTGCCCTGGAATTCGGCGGAGTTCTCGGGGATCTTCGGCACGGCGCGCTCCTTCGATTTCGATGCCGAAGAGATCGAGATAGTAGACGACCGCGTGGATACCGACGTCACGGTCGAGTTCGGGACCAGGGGGAACCTGCAATCGGAGACCACCCGCGTGGGGCTGGTTCTGGAGGGCGGCGACTGGCTCATCGACACCTTCCCGTTCTTCATCTACTGATCAGCAGCCCATCTAAGACTTCGGTTTCTCAAGACAGGGGT
>CAYHAT010000411.1:0-653 GCA_964354675.1 uncultured Actinomycetota bacterium
TGCCTTCTTCGCCGGCTTCTTGGCTGCCTTCTTCGCTGCCTTCTTCGCCGGCTTCCTCGCGGCCTTCTTGGCCGGCTTCCTCGCGGCCTTCTTCGCGGGCTTCTTCGCCGGCTTCTTCGCGGCTGCCTTCTTCGCGGGCTTCTTGGCGGCTTTCTTGGCTGCGGTCTTCTTGACTGGTTTCGTTGCCATTGCTTCACTCCTTTCCTAGGTTTTCTTTACCTGTTTTCTCCTTAAAGATACTTTTTCCTTCTAATGATTTTTATTTTAGAGATCTCGACCTTGCATGCAAGTGATCTTAAAGCGGCCGCCGTGGGCTTAGGAATGGATCTATATGTTAAAATATGGATATCAATCCAAGTCGCTGTCTCGGAGCTCTCGCCGCCGCCGGTACTCCTCGAGCGCCTTCTCCAGGTGATCGCGCCCGAAATCCGGCCATAGTACAGAGGTGACGAATATCTCCGCATGCGCCAGGTGCCAGAGCATGAAGTTGGAGATGCGCATCTCGCCCGCGGTGCGGATGAGCAGATCGATGTCCGGCAGCTCAGGGACATAGAGATGGCGACGCAAAACCGCCTCGTCTACATCGCCCGCTTTAAGGCCGTCCATCTCGATATCCACGGCACGCCGGAAGAAGTCCAGCCCCATCAGCGTCG
>CAYHAT010000411.1:663-3074 GCA_964354675.1 uncultured Actinomycetota bacterium
CTCGATATCCACGGCGATATCCAAAGCCGCGTCTATGATCTCTCGCCTGCCCCCGTAGTTGAAATTGATGCTCAGGTTGAGCCCCTGGTTTGCCGCCGTGACCTCGGCGGCGAGGTCGAACCAGGCGAGGATCTCGGGAGGTATCCTGTCCCTGCGTCCGACGTGGCGCATGCGTACACCCAGTTCCATGAACTCCTCCATGCGCTTGCGCAACACCGCACGGCTCATGTTGACAAGGAAATGCACCTCCTCTTCGGGCCTCTCCCAATTCTCCGTGGAGAACGCGAAGAGGGAGAGGGCCCGGATGCCCCAGGAGGAGCATACCCTCACCGCCTCCATGATGGACTCCTCGCCCTGGCGGTGTCCCTCTACACGCGGCAATCCCCGCTGTTTCGCCCAGCGTCCGTTGCCGTCCATGATCATCCCGATGTGGACAGGATAGATATCGCTCAAAAGCCATCCTCCCCTGCATAACAGTACGCGTAAAGATTATAACGGATTGCTGAAAGCGGGTGACTGCGATGATGTATGGCATTTAAGTAACGCGGGAGATTTCCGATATATTAAAACGATACGGAAAAACAGGACCGTTGTAATGTTGGCGGATGGATTGTCGCAAGGCGAGATGATGGACACAAGCGAACCGGGTGGGAGCGCTCCAAAGACGCTGCAAGGCGAGATGATGGACACAAGCGAACCGGGTGGGAGCGCTCCAAAGACTCCGACAAAGAAAAAGATCTTTCGCAGCTTCTTCACCAAAAAGCTGGAACGCAAGTTCGAGGAGAAGGAGCTCGGGGTACCCCAACAGCTTTTGAGCCTCATGGATGTGCCCTTCGAGGAGTTCACCCCGGAGGACAAAGAGATCTACAAGTCCAAGATAAAGCCCCTCGCTTTTGTCTTTGCCGAGCACCTCATGGAGGTATACGTGGTGATGGGGAGACCGAGACGTGGCTGGGAGGAGATGCTCGATCGCATCGAGCCTTCGCCCATAAAGGTCCTTGCCACCCTGGTCATCTACGAGGACCAGAAGGCGCAGCAACTAGAGGAAGAACCAGATCCCGCCGAGGTGGCTCCCATAGTCTCGTCACCCACCGATAAGATAAGCGTCCGCGCGTATAAGGAAAATGATCAGGACAAAGAACGCTGGTGGGAAAAGAAAATTTTCTGATCCCGTCATCGCCCCGCCCCCTCCGCCGGCTTGTGCCCTTGTCATGATGCAAATATGATTATTCCTAATACGGTCTTTTACGAGGAGGTCTGCGGTCATGGAAGACGAGGCTTTGATGCGTGACCTGATATGCGATATAGGCAAGCGCGTATGGCAGCGGGGGATGGCATCCGCCAACTCCGGCAATATATCGGCCAGGCTCGGTGCCGATGAGGTCCTGATCACACCCACCCTGGTGAGTAAGGGCTTCATGCGGCCGGAGCAGCTCCTGGTCATGAACACCGCCGGGGAGGTACTGCGAGGCGAGGGTTTTCCCACCACCGAAACGCCCATGCATCTCCGCCTCTATCGGGAAAGAGGGGATATCGGAGGGGTCGTCCACGCCCATCCACCTCTGGCCACCTCCTTCGCCATAGCGGGGAAAGCCCTGGACCTGCACCTGATACCGGAAGCGGTGATCTTCCTGGGCGAGGTACCGCTGGTGCCCTTCCATCCCCCCGGAAGTCCGGAACTCGGGGAGGCCATCGTTCCCTACCTCAACGATTATGACGCCGTGCTCATGGAGAACCACGGGGTGCTGTGCTGGGGAAGCGACGTGGAACAGGCCTACCACCGCCTGGAGACGGTGGAGTTCTGCGCACAGGTGACCATGAATGCGCAGCTCCTGGGCGGCGCCAGGGAGTTGCCCGCAGAGCCCCTCGAAAACCTTCTCAACATCAGGAAGATGATGAAGCAGAGGCCGCAGTAAGACGGCGATGGGCAGGACATATGCTTACGATACATGCTTGAGTTGCACGCCAGCCATCGCTCCCCCCATCTTCGAGCGCCCCCTTTCCCAAGAGTCTCACATAAACGCCTAAACTATTAAAGCTCAAGTCCCGAAAAATACAGGGAAGGGGTATAAGCCCAGGTGTGGAATTATTTTTTAAGGGAATATATAGAGTTGTTCTAGGCAGCCGGCTTGAAACATACATTTCAAGTTGGTTTGTGTTGCTTATGTTGGTCGTGTTGTTGGATAATCAGATTGTACGGAGATGGCCGGCTCGAGGAGGTGATGCCAGGGGAACTTCGGTCTTTTGGGCAAAGATTCCCATCACCGAAGGCCGGACCACCTTCGGTATATCCGGTAAGCGAACGACGGCTTTATCGAGATAGATCCTGAAAAAGGGGGGGGTATGCATGAATAAGATTGGACGCAATGCCATCCTGGCGGTCATCCTGGCCGTGCTGGCATTCTTCTGGA
>CAYHAT010000412.1:0-3059 GCA_964354675.1 uncultured Actinomycetota bacterium
TCAGCGAGCGCGATCTGCAAAGCGGCGGGGAGGTGGAAAAAGAGGTGCGGAGGCTTCTCGAGGACGGCCTGGCCTACGAGAAGGACGGCGCGGTGTGGATGGCCACTTCGCGCTTCGGCGACGACAAGGACCGGGTGATGGTGCGCCACAACGGCGCCCCCACCTACTTCGCCGCGGACATCGCCTACCACCTCAACAAGATGGCACGAGGTTACGACCATCTCATAAACATCTGGGGAGCCGACCACCACGGCTACGTGCGCAGGATGCAGGCCGCCATGGAAGCGCGGGGTTACCCGGACAAGCTGGAGGTCATCCTGGGCCAACTGGTCAACCTGAAAAGAGGCGGCGAGCCGGTGCGTATGTCCAAGCGCACCGGGGAGATGGTCACCTTCGACGAACTGGTGACGGAGGTGGGGCGCGACGCAGCCCGTTATCTTTTCCTCACCCGCAGCCAGGACACCGCCCTGGACTTCGACATCCAGCTGGCCGTGGAAGAGAGCATGGACAACCCCGTGTACTACGTCCAGTATGCCCACGCCCGCATCTGCAGCATCCTGCGCTACGGCATGGGCCGGGGTGTGGACCTTTCGGAAGAGGTCCCCCGGCTGGAGACCCTGCGCATGCTGGATTCCGAGGAGGAGGCCGACCTCGCGCTCAAGATCTTCGAGTTCGAGGAGCTGATAAGGGATGCCGCCCTGGACCGCGCCCCTCACCGCCTGACCCGGTACCTGGAAGAGCTTGCCGCCGCCTTCCATGTCTTCTACAACCGCCACCGCGTGATCAGCGACGACTCGGAGCTGACCGCGGCCCGCCTCTTCCTGGCGCGCTGCACCCGCCAGGTGTTGCTCAACGGCCTGGGGATCCTCGGCGTATCCGCCCCCGAGAGCATGTAGAGATGGGACTGGCCTCCAGTCTCTGCAGCACCCAGGTGACCGCCCTGTCCATCGCCTCCGGGTTCAGCCTCAGCTTGTGGCCTCCTCCTTTCACGATGCACAGCTCCTTGGGTTCCGCAGCCGCCTCGAAGAGGCGGCTGGCTTCCTCCACGGGCACCATGTCATCTTCGTCGCCATGGATGATGAGCAGGGGGGTGGGAGCGACCCCGTCCACCACCGCGATGGGGTTGCAGGCGAGCATCTCCTGGTAGTACCCCTCCTCCGAAGGCGGGAACGCGGGGTCGCGAATGATCCCGATGGCGCGGGCCTGGGCGACAAAGCTCCCCATGCCCTCCCGGGGAATCAGGCGAGAGAAATCCGCGGGCGAGGAGAGGGCGACCACACCCGCCAGCCCCGGCTGGCGCGCCGCGTAGACGATGGAGACCGCGCCACCCCCGCTGAAGCCCATCAGGGCTATCCTGCCGGGATCGCACCCCTCGAAGGCTCCACGCGCCGCCCGCGCCGCCTTCAACAATGTCTCCAGGTCGGCGACCCAGCCCCCCAGGGAGAAATCCCCCTCCGAAAGCCCGGTGCCCCGGAAGTTTGCATAGCATGCCGCGGACCCGCCCTGAGCGCAGCGCCGGGCCAGGGCTTCGTAGCCGGGGTCGCCCGGCGTGGGAAAGCCGCTGGGGATACCGTGGCACAGGACCGTTAAGGGCCATTCCCCCTCGCGAGAGGGGAGCATGACGGTCCCCCGCAGGATCGCCCCCGCGGAACTGAACACCAGCTCCCTTACGACCATCATCGTTCCTCCGCATCGATGCCAGGCCGGGAGTGCGCGGTCTCCCGCACGCTTCACCCGCTTACCTTAACACATCCGGCCCTGCGCCTAGAACGTGAGCAGCGATGGGGCAAAAGGCAAGCCATGCACCAGGAACAGCAGTAAAGGGGTTGCGCGTTATGAGTATATCTAAGGCCTGCCATTCATCTATTTTCTTAGGAGGTTGGCCGCATATACGGCCCCGGCATCGGACGCTTCTGCACCGTCGGTCTCAGCCTCTCGAGCGGCGGGCACCGCGGCCCCCGGGGCTTAAGGGACTTCGGGCCGGAGGCCGGGGAAAGAGGGTTGGTTTAACCCGCCGGGAGTGTGGGTATATGGTAGCAGGGGTTCGTGTCTCGGATTCTGAATGGGGACAGGCCGGGATCTCCCGGATACACACCGGCGGGTCCGGGAGAGAAGGAATGGCGCCCGCTTCGTGCGGGGCCTTCTTTTTTGGTTCTTCTCCCGGAAGTGCGGGTAGAAATGGGATTAAGTTGGTTGCCTTTGGGGTCAGCAACGGCCTCAGGCGACCTCCTCCCTCTTTTGGCTTTCGCCACGGCTGCGACGCTGTCCCTGCCGGCCATCTCTAACAGGGCGCCTCCCGGACCCAGTTCACCGCCGTCGCCGGGAACGGTCAACCTCTCGGGCTGATGCATCAGCTCGCCCATGCTAGCGGCTGACGTACGGATCGCCACCCCTGGTAGAGATACTGCGTTTTCTCGCCCTGCCTCATCACCTGATCACGCATCCCTTTATGCTCCCGGCGCATCTTCGACCATATCATTATATCTCCCGCGCAGGGCGCCGCCGCTACGTTCTGCGGTGGCCGCATGCGGTCTTTTCGCGCTTTTCCAGTAGAGATAACCGGTCGTGCGGCCGCCGGCGCACATCATTGTCTATTAACATAGGTGCCCCTATGCTCGATATATAAGAGACAAGGCAAGGCCAAGGGAAACGGAGGAAAGATGACCCCCGGCGAAGGCTTGGAGGAGATGGGGCAACGCGCGCAGGCGCTGGCGGACAACATACGCCTGGTCATCAGGGGAAAAGACGCCCAGGTGGAGATGGCCGTGGTCGCCCTCATCAGCGGGGGGCACCTGCTCATCGAGGACGTGCCCGGCGTGGGCAAGACCATGCTCGCGCGCTCCCTGGCCCTTTCCCTCTCCGGTACTTATTGCCGCATCCAGTTCACCCCGGATCTCCTTCCTTCGGACATCACCGGCACCACCGTTTTCAACCAGAAGAGCTCCGAGTTCGAGTTCCGGCCCGGCCCGGTCTTCGCCAACGTGGTGCTGGCCGATGAGATAAACCGTGCCACGCCCCGCACCCAGTCAAGCCTGCTTGAGGCCATGGACGAAGGGCAG
>CAYHAT010000413.1:0-3048 GCA_964354675.1 uncultured Actinomycetota bacterium
AACTGCCCCAGCCCGGGGTGGATGCTCTCGCGGTAGGTGAAGATATAAAAGGTGGAGCCGTACCCCAGCGGCGCCCCGATCCCCTCCTCGGGGAAGGCATGGAAGAACTCCATGGAATGGCCGAAGACGCGGTCCACGTCCTCTTTGGCCATCTCCAGGTCCCAGAGCATATACAGCTCTATGGACTCCGCCGTGTACTTCTCTCGTATGCCGGCCTTGATCGACAGGTTGTTCTGGGTGCCCCCGGCGTCGATGACCAGGCGGGCGCCGATCCTGCGGCCCGCATCGGTGACCACGCCTGTCACCGCCCCGTTCTCCCGCAAGACATCCGTGGCGGTGGTAGAGGTCCTGAGTTCCGCCCCCGCCTCCACCGCACGGTCCGCGAGCCAGGTGCAGAAGGGCTTGCAGTAAGCGGCATATCCCAAGGCCACCGGTTTGGGTACCCGCAGGGAGTAGTCGGTGTAGTAGACCTCCCCGTCCTTCACCAGGCGGTTGACCACCGAGCATATCGGCCTCTCGATGGGCGGGTTGCCCTGGCGGATGAAGGCGGGCCCGAAAAGGAACCCGTAAACGGGTATCACCAGTCCCGAGACCACCTTCTCCCCCGGCACCGCCGCTCTCTCGAGCATGAGAGTCCGCAGGCCGGCTTGCGCGCATTTTCTCGCGGCCACCGGCCCGCCGAAGCCGGCGCCCACCACGACAACGTCGAATTCCTCGTTCACGTTCATGGCCATCAACTCCGCCTAGCCCCAATCGGTGCGGAAACCGGTGCCCCCCGGGGGCCAGGAGAAGTCGACGGCGTCTGTGGGGCATACGTACCAACAGGCTGCGCATTCCATGCATCTCTCCAGGCTCTTGATGCGCGCCTTCTTGTTGGATATCTCGTAGCAGCCCGCCAGGCAGACCCGCACGCAGTTTGCGCAGCCGTCGCAGTTCTCCTCGATCACCTTGATGAAGTCCCCGGCGCCCTCCACCCATTCCACGCCCGGGAATTCCTCGTACGTCCTGGTCATCCTATACCTCCTCGCTGCACCCCGCTGGATTCTGGCTGCCTCCATATGATAGTCAAGCGGGCTTCGAATGGTGACATCATCACGCCGTAGTCGAGCGCGCACCCGGGTTCATCATCCCTTGCCCGTGCGATCACCTTTTTTGCCGGGCGGGTCGAAGACCTTCGGGTCGGCCCGGCGCGCGAAATCCACTAACCTGTCGCTTAAGGGGGCCATGACCGGCTCCATCTTGACCATGCCTCTCACCAGAGCCTCCACTAGCGGGAGCGCCGCCTTCATCACCGGATTGGCCAATCCGCTTAATGGCTCCAGGAGGCTGGTCATCACCTTTACCGCCGGGGAGAGTAACTTGAGCGCCGCATCGGCCGCCCCCAGTGCGCCGTGGAATACGGACTGCGCCATCCTGGGCTCGTCGGCCTCGTTTCGCGCCGGTTCCCCTTTGCCGCCGCTGTAGTCGTAGCGCTCGTATATCCAGTTGAAGTGGTAGCGGAAGAACATCCTGATCCAGGAGGTGATGATGGTGGGCTCGTCGGCGAGTGAGCGCAGGATGATGCGGGCGAGCGGGGTGCTCATGTGGGTGAACCCACCCAGCCCCCAACCGTTATGCACGTATCTTTTCAGCTCCGCCAGGTCGTGGTGCTCCTGGGCGAAGCGGAGGTTGAAACGGTTGGCGGCTGTGATCGACCACTGGATGATGGGGTGGGCGCGGATGCGCTCGTCGTACCTCGAGAGGAACTCCCGCGAGGTATCTCCGGCGCGCAGGGCCTCGATGGCCACGCCGGCGGCGATGTCGGCGGAGAACCAGGCCGCGGGTACCCCGTCGCACAGCTCGGTGCTCTCCAGCCCGGCGGCGTCGCCGATGAGGATCATGCCGCCTACGTGGTTGGGCATCTCGCGCAGCTCGCGGTCGAGCCCGACGAATATCTCGAACCCCTCCCACATGCGGGCCCGCAGCTTGATACGGGGCGCTACCTCGTCCCTCCACCAGGGCAGCCTGGTGGTGATGTTCTCGTGGTACTCATCGAAGAGCCTCCTCAGGTTGGGGACATCGCCGTCTGCGAGACGCAGGCACTGGTCCTGCATGAAATGGATGCTGCTGCGGTACGGCCAGATCATGAGGCCGTTACCTTGCCCCAGGGGAGGGGCGATCTTCTGCTCGTCCCATCCCCAGCAGAAGCGCAAGGTGTAGCCCATGACTTCGTCCAGTTCATCCTGGTCGATCTCGTAGTCGTAGACGTCGGCCAGGGAGATGACCTCCGGGGGATACTTCTCCCGCACCCCCGCCTTCACCGCCAGCAATCCCTGGGAGCCCTCGGCGTCTATGACTATCCTCGCGCGGATCTCCTCGCCCTGCTCCGTCCTCACCCCCGCGATCCTGCCGTCCTCGCGCAGCACGTCCACCACCGTGGTCGAGGTGCGCAGTTCCACCCCGGCCGCCACCGCCTGCTCCGCCTCCCATTGGCAGAAGGGCTGGCAGTAGGCATTGTAACCGAAGCTGATGACGGGTGAGAGGGGCTTGGGTATGCGCAGGGAGTCCTCTATAGTGATGTCCCCGGCGTCGATGTCCGTGATGATATAGTTGATGATGCCGTCAACGGGCCTCTCGATAGGGGGGTTGCCGTCCCGGATGAATGCCGGCCCGAAGAGGAAGCCGTAGAAGGGGATGGTCAACCCCGAGATGACCTTCTCGCCGACCTTCTCCGACCTCTCGAGCATCAGGGTCCGGAGGCCCGCCTCGGCGCACTTCTTCGCGGCCACCGGCCCGCCGAAACCCGCCCCCACGATCACGACGTCGTATTCCTCCATCGCTCCCTCCCGGTGATACCCTGACCTTGCTCCCGCCCAGAGGCTGCACGCCATCACGCCGCCGTAAGGATCGACGCGAATATGGACGACGGGATGTTGCTTCCAACCGAGAGCCTTGCTCCTCTATATTATCTCCAAGCCGCGATATATGCACGGAGGTCAGCCGTCATCGCGAGCCATGGATTCAAGCCGGGGGTCAGCCCTCCACATTCCACATAAGACGCTAAGCGAT
>CAYHAT010000414.1:0-3022 GCA_964354675.1 uncultured Actinomycetota bacterium
CACCCCTCCCTGGAAGACCAAGGGCGCTTGTATGTTCTTGCCCTTGGCCAGGTTGTTGAGGAAGTTGCGCACCAGGGCCTCGCAGAGGCCGAAGATGATGTTGTCGATGGGGTGCCCCACCTGCTGCTTGTGTATCATGTCCGATTCGGCGAAGACGGAACAGCGGCCTGCGATCTGCACCCCGCCCTCGGCCCGCAGGGCATAGTCGCCGAAATCCTCGATGGGTATGTCCAGGCGGGCGGCCTGGTGGTCGAGGAAGGAGCCTGTCCCGGCGGCGCACACGGTGTTCATGGCGAAGTCCACCACGATGCCGTCCTGCAGCACGATGATCTTGGAGTCCTGCCCCCCGATCTCCAGCACCGTGAGCACCTCGGGCACCACGTGCAGGGCGGCTACGGCGTGGGCGGTTATCTCGTTCTTCACGATGTCGGCGCCGACGATGATGCCGCTCAAGTGGCGGGCACTTCCCGTGGTGCCTGCTCCCAGCACCTCCACGCCGTCGGGCAATTTGGTGCCCAGCTCCCTGAGGCCGTCCTGGACGGCGCGTATGGGTTGGCCCATGGTGCGCAGGTACACCGAGGCGGCCACTTCACCGTTCTCTTCGAGCAGGACCAGGTTGGTGCTGACCGAGCCCACGTCCACGCCGAGATATCCCTTCAAATCCTGTTCCTCGCTTTCACGCCAGCGTCACGACAATGCATTACATTTTATTTCCCAGCGCCTCATTGAGCAAACGCGGCATGGTGATAGGGCTGGGATCCCGTAGTTGGAATGAAGAACACCTCACCCCTTTAGCCGCTTGAAGGAATACCGACAGAGTAGATGCCTAGCGGCTTTAATCGGAACCGCGAGCGGAGCGGATGAAGGACGCGCCTATGGGAAACGACATCCAAAAAAAGCCCAGGAGGAAAGCGCCCAGGACGGTCAAGGCGCCGAGCTTGCCCGCCTCATCGGCGACGTAGAAAGCGTAGATGGCCAGGGGTACGTAGAGGAATACGGCGGAGACGGAGCCAGGCGAGTAGCGCCGCACTATGGCCATGGGCACCAGGTGCATAACGGTGTTGATGAGGAACAGGGCGGCGATGGAGAGGCTGAAGAAGGGTTGATCAAGGCCCACCAGCGCCCCCGCCACGCAGAGCAGGATGAAGAGGACGTTGACCACGATGAAGGCGGCGAGGTCTATGCCTCCCGCGAAGCGTGACGTGAAGCGCCCGCTGAGACCCCGTGCGAAGTCGATCCAGCCGAATAGGTACTCCTCGGCGACATGCACCACGGCCGCTCCCACCATGGCCCAGAAAACCCAGTGCATCCCTACAACCTGCCCTCCGCGTTATCGCTCGCCAGGCCGGAAGCCGCCTTCACGGCCCATTCTATCAGAGCGCTTGGACCGCATGGGTCATGGAGACTGGCGATGGCCTCAGGCGGGGGCGTTAAGGCGGGAGGCGGAAGAGGAAGCGGCGTTAACCTCAAGCCGGATGATATTCACACTTACTAAAGAAAAACTCCCGAAATCGGCATAATAAAAGGCGTTTCTGGGTATTAATTATTAGCGGTGCAAGCGCGGCGGATCGTCGCGGTCGTGTCTAGGTACAGGAGGTCAATATGGGCGAGCGAGCGGTGGTCATCAGGTCGGGGGTGGGAGGCAGCGGCTGTGCGGCCTTGCTGGCCAAGGCCGGCTACGAGGTCACCCTGCTGGAAGGCCAACCCTTCGTGGGCGGGCGCTGCGCCTCCCTGGAGAAGGAGGGATTCCGCTACGACTTCGGGGTGCACATGTTCAGCCGGGGGGAAAAGGGCCCCCTGGGGGAGATCAACCGGCGCACGGAAGGCGACCTGAGCTGGGTCACCCACGATTGGCCTTGCCACATCATGGGCAGGATGGAGTTCGACTTCCCCCTGGACATCAACTCCCTGTTCAGGCAGTTCTATTTAGCCCGCAAGCTGGGCGTGAAGCCGAAGAACTACCCGGGGGCCTTCCGCCTCTTCCTCAACCTCATAGGCGGCAAGAAAGTCGAGGAGAACGAAGACGTGGTACTGCAGGACTACGTATCGCGTTTCACCGACGACGAGGTCATCCACCTCTTCGTGAACTGCGTCTCCCAGCTATATTTCGCCCAATCCTACCGGCAGTCTTCGGCGGGGGAGTTCCTGTGGAGCTTCTCCCGCATGTTCAAGGACGCGAGCTTCGGCTACCCGGTGGGAGCCGGAGGCGGCATCCCCGGCTCCTATGTGAAGAGCACCGAGCGCCTGGGAGGTACGGCCTTCTTCGAGGAGGAGGCGGTCCGCATCCTGGTCGAGGGGGGCAAGGTACGGGGCGTGGAGACGAGCAAGGGTACCTACCCCGCCGACATCGTGGTCTCCAATATAGGCATGCGCAACACCGTCTACCTGGCGGGCAGGGAGAACTTCCCCGAGGATTTCACCGAGAAAGCCGAGGGCTACGGCGACTCCAACGCCTACGTGACCTTGAAGTACGCGCTGGACAGGAAGGTCGTCCCCTACCCGGTGGTCTTCTACATGCCCCATGTCGCCCCGGAGAAGGTGTTCGATTACATCGAGAAGGGCGAGCCCCCCGAGGAGCCCTACATCTTCATGCCCGTCCCGACCAACCACGACCCGGGCCTGGCGCCGGAGGGCAAGCAGTTGGTGATCGCGGGTACGGCCGCGCCCGCGGACGCCTCGGAAGGACTGTGCAACGCCATCCTGGACAGGGTGCACGCCCAGGTGTGCGAGATATTCCCCGACCTGGAGGGCGCCATGCTGTGGGAGTCGCGCTCCACCGGCGCCGACGTGCGCGAGCTCACCGGGCACCGCGCGGGCGAGTGCATCGGCCTCGCCCAGGTACCGGGACAGGTGGGGAAGGCGCGGCCGCAACACCGCACCCCGGTGGAGGGGCTGTACCTGGTGGGGGCCGACGCGGGCGCGCGGGGTGTCGGCACCGAGATGGCGGCGGGAAGCGCCCTGGCCCTGGCGGACCTGCTTGCGTAGAAGAGGCAACTAGGGGTCGTGTCTTCGATCTTCGGTT
>CAYHAT010000415.1:0-3002 GCA_964354675.1 uncultured Actinomycetota bacterium
CCCCTTGCCGAACTACAGAGCAGAGGTGATGTAATGCTCATAGAGCTGCGCAGCAACGGCGAGGTCGAGCGCAGGGAACTCGCCCTGATCAGCCACCGGGGAGGCAAGGGCTTCGGGCCCGAGAACACCCTGCAGTCCCTGGAGGGTGCCCTGGACTTCGGGGTCGAGATGGTCGAGACCGATGTCCGCATGTCCGGTGACGGCGTGCCGGTCATCCATCACAGCCCGTTTCTCGGTCTCCACCTGCTCGCTCGCATGACCGTGGCCGAGATAGGGAAGAGAGCGCCGGAGATACCGACGCTGCGGGAGTACCTCGACCTTGCTGGCGGCAGATGCGCCATGAACCTGGAGATAAAGAGGTGCGACGCCTCCGTTCTCGCCGCAATCATCGCCGCTGCCGAGCCCGCCTTTCCCATCCTGGTCAGTTCCTTCGATGCGGATTTTCTGGAGGATTTCAGGCGTATCGGCAGCCCGGTGGAACTGGGCCTTCTCAGCCAATACGAACTGGCGGGTGAACGCATACTGAAAGACGCTCACCGCTGCGGCGCTAACACCTTGCTCCCGGTGAGCTTCGCCGTCAGAAACGGGCTGGTGGATATGGCCCATACCGCCGGCTTAAGGGTGATAACCTGGACGGTTAACTCCCCCGAGCTCTTGCAGGACACCGTGGCTGCGGGTGTGGATGGAGTGATCACAGACTCCTATCCCGAGATCAAAGAGTTCTTGGAGTCCGGAGACATGGGCTTGAGGGCCGATAAACCACCGTTGCCGGATGGCGGCGGCTGCCGGCCAAAAGGAGGAACGAAAGACAATGGGTGAAACCGGGCTAGATAGAGGGCGCAAGCCGGTGAGCGTGTTCTCTCTCATACTCTTGATCCTGATGATCGTGGTCATAATATTCCTGGTCCTGGTGCAGAACGTGGACCGTTTTTCGGACTTCTTCGGAAATACCACCTTCAAGATCATCTTCGACGTCGCCCTGATACTCGGACTGGGGCTCTTTGCCGCCTACATCTTCACCCGCAGCGCCGAATACAACAAAAGGCTGGAGGCCATGGTGGACCGGCTCCAAGAGTCCAATATGCTGCTCGAAGTGCTCAACAATATCCAGGCCGGCGCAAACGCGAACCTAGATGCACAAGGCCTTCTGGAAGGGTCGCTGGAGGTGGTGATGCCGCTTATCTCGTCCCTGGGCACCATCTATATCCTGGATGAGGATACCTCGAGGCTCGTGCCGCGTGCCCGCTATGGGACCGCTACCCCACTGCAGGACCTGCCCGACTTCGGAGTGGGGGAGGGGATAGTGGGGCTCGTCGCCCAGTCCGGCGAACCCGTCGAGGACAGGGGGAGCGAAGGATCGTCCCGTAATAAGACGGGCATGGTACGCTACGCCCTGCCCATCAAGGCCGGGAACCGGGTCATGGGGGTGATGGTGGCCGGCACCACCAAGGGCTCTTACACAGAGGAGGAGAAGACGCTGCTGCAAGCCGTATCCGAGGTCCTGGGCAACTCGCTTACCAATGCCAAGCTCTATAACCTCACGAGACGTGCGCTGGACACCACCAAGAAAACCCAGGGTTACCTGGAGAGCTTCATCCGCGAGGCGCGCATGGGAGTCATGGTGCTCGACGAGAGAGGAATGGTTATGATCGTCAACCAGGAAGCCGAGCGCTATCTCGGGACGCAACAGAAGGACATCATGGGAAGCAACGCCATAGAGTCGCTGCACGGTATGGACGCCAGGGGGCAGCAGCTAGCCCAAGGCTTTCAAAGCTGTTTCCGGGAAAAACAGGGGGTTTATTACACCCAGCCTGTATATGACGACACCGCGAGCCAGACCGTGCTCGTAAACGTATTCCCCCTTTTCAGAGAGAAAGGGGAGTTAATAGGTGCGGCGGCCACCATCAACTGGTCATAAACAGCCACCGGTGCGAACCGCACCTGTGGCGGGTAGCGGCCTATCTCACCGATACTCTGCTGCAAGCATACTCCCACCAGAAAGTCGGAGGCGGGCACTGCCCGGGCCCATAAACATGGTGGACACCTCCTATACTTGAACTGGTACAGGAACTAGTGCACTAGCAAGGAGGCGTCCATGAAAGGCAGCACAGGCACCTTCAACCCCTCTTTGGACCAGCATGGATTTCCGCCCGCGATATCGCGTGGATCTCGGGATGGGTCCCTAAATTGGAAGCAGCCGACCTGAGGGGCCAGCTGCTTTCCGGGTGGGGCGTTGGACTTTAAAAGTCCTATACATATATTCAACTATAATTCGCCCACTTGATATAAGCCTTTAGTACTAGAAAACCTGCGATTTTACGGAAAATCCGCCATTTTGGTAGTATTGCTTAAGGAATAGAGGCATCAGGGGAACAGCGGTAGGAGCGACGCAGCCCGACCGGGACCCGAGGGACCGTATGGAAGGAACTGCCGCCCCCTCGCGGTCTTGAAAGGTCGAGAAGGAACGGTTACAGATATGGAAAGGGCCGGACCGGATAGGGTATTATACGTTTAACCGTTCATGGTAACAGGGGTGTAGAGTCTGCAAGAACACGAACGATGGGGTAGAGGCAAGCGGACGAACATCGCGGCACAGGTCGGACATCACCGCAATCCGCTCCGGCGTCGCTCTCGGCGGCCTTTCGGGTCGTTTGCCGGGCACAGGAGCATGCGTATAAGCCAAACAGTTAGGAACTAGTCCTGAGGGGGAGGGAGACCATGGAGAAGAACTTCAAGTCCTGGCCGAAGGGTGTTTTCAAGAATCTGAGCTACCCGGAGGTGCCCATCCAACAGATCCTGCGCTCGGCGGCCCTGCAGTATCCCTGGCGCAACGCCATCATCTTCGGGGGGATGGAGATAACCTTCCAGGAACTGGATACGTTATCGGACCGTTTCGCCACCGCCCTGGCCTCCATGGGGGTGAAGAAGGGGGACCGGGTGGGCATCCACCTGCCCAACTGCCCCCAGTTCGCCATCGCCTACTACGGGCTGCTCAAGGCCGG
>CAYHAT010000416.1:0-3001 GCA_964354675.1 uncultured Actinomycetota bacterium
GCCCAAAGGCAGCTACCATTACCACGCTCCTGCCCACACTTCTCGCTGAAGAACTAAGTTTTGAGACCTGACCCCAAAGTGTTTCTTTGGCTTGTCTGCGCTGGCCCCCGTGACGGTGGGCATGGTGTACTATAGTAATGCTTATTTCAGAAATCGAGGAGAGAGGGTATCATGCCGGACCGCAAGGAGCACGCAAAGGGAAGCAAAGGAAAGAGCCTGTTCGTCACCTTCGAGGGCGTGGAGGGTTCCGGGAAGACCACCCAGATAAACATGCTGCACGCCCATCTCCTGCGCAAGAAAGTGGATGTCGTGGCCACGCAGGAGCCGGGAGGGACGAGTATAGGAGAGGAGATACGCCGCATCCTCCTCAACCCGGCCCACAAAGAGATGCATCCCATGACCGAGACCATCCTCTATGCGGCGGACCGGTCCCAGCATTTCTACGAGGTCATCAAGCCGGCCCTGGATGCGGGCAAGGTGGTCATCTGCGACCGTTACATCGATTCCACCCTTGCCTACCAGGGAGTGGCGCGCAGGATCGGTATGGAGGGGGTTCAGAACCTGAACGAATGGATCACCGACAACCTCTATCCCGACATCACCTTCCTGCTGGACATGCCCTACCGCGTAGGGCTCAAGCGCCTGCAGGAGAGGAAGAGGGGGCTCGACCGCATGGAAGGCGAGGCGCAGGCCTTCCACGAGCAGGTGCAGGAGGCTTACAAGACCCTGGCGAAGTTCTTCCCGCAGCGTTTCTTTATCCTCAACGGGGTGGACAAGCCCGAGAACATCCACCACGTTGTAATGCAGGAAGTGACGCAGTTATTGGGCTGATCGTCCCGCGGGCTGCATGCGGGCGAGTTGCGACGGCAGGATTCACGTCTATCCACATACCCCGTGTCATATCGCCGTACTCTGGTAAAGGAGGAGGGTGAAGACGAACGAGATCGACTGTAGCGGCTGGGAAGAGATATACGGCCAGGAAAGAGCCGTAGGCTTCCTCAAGGAGGCCCTGAAACGGGGCGAGGTGCCTCATGCCCTGGTGTTTACCGGCCCCAGGGGGGTGGGGAAATACAGCACCGCCCTGCTCTTCGCAGCCGCGCTCTTCTGCCCCTCGGGGGAGCCGGACGCATGCGCCGCCTGCCTCAAGGTGGCCAGGGGAGTACATCCCGACCTGCACCTGGTGGAGGCCGAAGGCAACCAGATCCTTATCGGCCAGATGCGCGACCTCGAGGGAGACCTGAACATCAAGCCGAAGGAATCCAGGCGAAAGGTGGCGATCATCGACGAGGCGGAGACGATGAACCAGGAAGCCGCCAACGCCTTCCTCAAGACCCTCGAGGAACCGCCACCCGAGACCTACATCATCCTGGTGGTGGAGAGCAGGGAGGCGCTGCTCTCCACGGTGGCCTCCCGCTGCCACGAGGTGCGTTTCTCGGCCCTGGGCAAGCGGGATATAGAGGAGTTCCTGATGGGAAAGGAAGGCCTGGACAAGGCCGAGGCGGAGAGGCTCGCCCGCCTCAGCGGCGGCATCTTCGGCCGCGCCCTGCTCTGGGCCCGCAATCCCGACCTGGCGGCACACTGGAACCGGGGGGTGGAACTGGCGGCTTCCCTGCGCAGGTCCTCCCTGTTGTCCATGCTCGAACAGGTGGCGGAGGAGCGGGAACGGCTGGAGGATGCCGCGGCTCCCGCTGAAGAGAACAACAGCCTCGAGGCTTATGTGAAGGCCATGGATAAGCGCAGCGGGGAGCAACTGCGCAAGCGTTGGGAGAAGAGGGAGAAGAGGGAGGCCGTGAAGATGAGGCGCCAGGCGGCGCTTGATCTTTTCGATGGCATGAGCTCCTTTTACCGGGATATAATGCTTTTAAACTTGACGGAGGAAGAGGGAAGGGCTCCCGCCGGGGCTCCCCTGCTGAACCTGGAGTGGAAAGAGGAGCTGGAGAGGGAAGCCCTTCATACCGGGACCGGGGAGTCGATGCGCCGCCTGGGGGCGCTACAGAAAGCGAGGAAAGCCCTGGAGGCCAACGTGGACGTAGGCCTGTTGCTGGACAGCCTGGTCCTGGAGCTGAAGGGTGTGAAGGGATAAGCCGGCGCCTCGAGCGCCGCAGGAGGAGATAAGATGGCCGTAGTGGTCGGAGTGAGTATGAGAAAGGGATGCAAGGTCGCCTATTTCGATCCCGACCGGCTCTCCCTGCGCACGGGTGACGAGGTCATCGTCCCCACATCCAAGGGAGTGGAGTTCGGGGTGGTCACGTCGCCGGCGCGGGAGATACCGGATTCCAGCATGCCCGGGGAGCTGAAAAAGGTGGTGCGGCGCGCCACAGACCGGGACCGCCAGCAGAGGGAGCGCAACGAGATCCGCCGCGACCGGGCGTTTCGCAAGTGCCAGGAGCTGATCGTCAAACACCAGCTTCCCATGAAGCTCATCGACATCGATTACGTCTTTGACGGCAGCTCCATAACCTTCTACTTCACCGCCGAGGGCCGGGTGGACTTCCGGGTCCTGGTGCGCGACCTCGCCTCCGCCCTGAAGACGCGCATAGAGCTGCGCCAGATCGGGGTGCGCGACGAGGCCAAGATGATCGGGGGACTGGGCCCCTGCGGCCGCACCCTGTGCTGCGCGCTGTTCCTGGAGGAGTTCTACCCCATATCCATCCGCATGGCCAAAGAGCAGCACCTGCCCCTGAACCCTGCCAAGATATCCGGGGTCTGCGGGCGCCTTATGTGCTGCCTCCGCTACGAGCAGGACTCCTACCGCCGCTTCATGATCTGGGTGCCGGGCGTGGGGGAGACAGTGGTGACGGAACGCGGCGAGGCGAGGGTGGTCGCACACGACGTGATGAGCGAGAAAGTGACCCTGGAGCTGGAGGGTGGGGAGAAGTTCACCCTCCCGGCCTCCTATTTCGGCCCCGAGCCGGCGGAAGTGGAGATAGAGATCGAAGAGTCCGAAGACGAGATCGTGGAAGACACGGACATGGAGCTGGACGAGGACCTGGAGTGAGGG
>CAYHAT010000417.1:0-2974 GCA_964354675.1 uncultured Actinomycetota bacterium
ACCCTATTTATGGACCTGGGTACTTAGGATAAAAGCGGCGATGTCGTCTACGACCTCCTCGGGGACATGGCCGGGCAATCCGTACTCCGCGGGGGTGCTCTTTCCCGTCCCCGTGATGAACAGGTGGTTGAGGTCGGGGTAGGCTTTGAAGGTCACATCGGGCATGCCGGACAGAGCGTCATTCCAGCGCTGGTAATCTTCCATGGTCACCTGGTAGTCCCGCTCCCCCTGCAATACCAGGACGGGACGGTCGATGCCCTTGGCCGACTCCGCCGGGTCGTAGCCACGCAGGTCCAGCCAGTAGCGCCCGGTGACGCCGAAGGGCAGTTCCGCTGCCGGTGTGGACGGCGCCAGGCCGGGATCCTTCACCTTTGCCACCACTGCCCGCAGCTGGTCCAGCATGGCCTGTTCCTCCGGGGTGGTCACCCCGTCCAGGGATACGATGTATATGGTCTGTTCGAGCACCAGGTCCTCCAGCGGCCGCGCGGCGCCCGCTAGGATGATAAATCCCCGGGCCTCAGGTGCAGCGGCGGCGATGCGTGGGATGAGCATGCCGCCCAGGCTGTGGCCCAGTACGAAGACGTTATCCGCATCGATGCCGTCGGTTTTCAGCAGGAGGTCCACGGCGGCCACGGCGTCATCCACCGTCTCCTCCTGCACGGTGACGTCACCGCCGAGCGCCGCGATCTTGTCCTGATACACCAGGGTCCGCTTATCGTAGCGGAGGACGGCTATGCCCTGCGAGCTCAATCCCCAGGCCAGGTCCTTGAACGGCGCGATGGGACCGAGGGACTCATCCCGGTTGTTGGGACCGGATCCGTGCACCAGCACCAGCGCAGGGAAGGGACCCTCTCCCTTGGGCATGGTGAGGGTCCCCGGGAGTGACCACTCCCCGCTCCCCACCGTCACTTCCTGTTCGGTGAAACTATCGGGATCGACGTAGGCGGGAGGCTGGTAATCGGAGGTGCTCTGGGTGGGGACGAAAAAGAGACCGGCGACCTTTAAATCCCGGTCGAAAACGATCTTTACATCCATTGACGACTTCTCGAACCGGCAGGTGACGAAGACCACCTTTGTCTCGCCGGCCGTGGAGATGCGTGTTCCGAAGATCTCCTGAAAGGAGCCTGCTTTCCCCACGAGGGAATCCCAGGCCTGCTCGAGCAGATCGGGCGGCAGGGATTGCTGCATGGTGTCATCGAAGGCCTCTTCCGCAGTGGCATAGTCGCCTGCGGCGATGGTTTCCACGATCTTATACGCCCTGGCACTCGCATCGTCATCGCTCGTTCCCTGCACCCCACCGCATCCCGCGATAATGCTCAGTACAAGGATGGCAACGAGGCACAAGGAGAACGGAGGCAGCAACCTTCTCACGCTATCACATCCCGAGTTTTCCCTCACGGCGACTTGGACCAGCGAAGCAACCGCCGCATCCATTCTACAGGAATCCAGCTTGGACTTACCTATCCAGCCCAGCCGTGGCGTTATCTCAGTCCGGTCAAGCTCAGCTCCGGGCAGGGGTTTAACCCTTCCCTACGCACTTCCGTGCCGCGCTCGCGATGATCTGCGCATTGGGCGCGCATGCCGCCTCCAACACCGGCGAGAAGGGGACGGGTTGGTCTTTCGCCGCCACCCTTATCACCGGTCCCTTCAGGTCATCCCAGGCCTCCGAGGTGACCAGCGCCGTGATCTCGGCTCCCACCCCTCCGGTGAGACAGCCCTCCTCCACCGTGACCAGCCTCCCCGTCTTGCGCACGGAATCGAGCAGGGTCTGCTTGTCCAGCGGCACCAGGGTGCGCGGGTCGATGAGCTCCGCGCTTATCCCGTCCCTGGCCAGGGAGTTGGCGGCACTCAGGGCGGAGGAGACCATGCCGGAGACCGCGAAGATGGTCACATCCTCGCCCTCCCTCAGCACCGCCGCCTGCCCCAGGGGGACGGTGAACTGGGGGTCCACCGGTACTTCGTCGGATGCGAAATAAAGGGCCTTGTGCTCGAAGAAGAGGACCGGGTCATCGTCCCGGATGGCCGACTTGAGAAGCCCCTTCGCGTCCACCGGGTTGGAGGGAACGCATATCTTCAGCCCCGGGATGTGCATGAAAAGGGCCTCCAGGCACTGGGAGTGCTGGGCCGCCGAAGAGGTGAGCATGCCACCCGGGGCCCGGATCACCAGGGGGACCTTCACCTGCCCGCCGGTCATGAAGCGGATCTTGGCGGCCTGGTTGATGATCTGGTCCATGCACACGGTTATGAAGTCGGCGAACATGATCTCCACCACCGGGCGCATGCCGGTGATCGCCGCTCCCACCGCCGCCCCCACGAAGGCGCTCTCGGTGATGGGGGTGTCCAGCACCCTGCTCTCGTCCACTTCCTTGTGGAGATCCTTGGTGGGGCCGAAGATGCTGAAGCGTATATCCTCTCCCATGAGAAAGACGGATGGGTCGAGCTGCAATTCCTCTTTCAACGCCAACCTGACGGCCTCGAAGTAGGTCAGGAACTGGGTCTCCGCTGTTTTAACCTCCGCCATCACCGCTCACCCCCCGAGAATATGAGCCCCATGTCGTCCTCCGGCGAGGGCTCCTCGCTCTCCTCGGCGAAGGCGCACGCGCGCTCGATCTCCTCGTCCACCTCGGAGCGGATGCGCTCCAACTGGGAAGTGGAGGTCAGGCCCTGCTCTATGCAGCGGCGCTCCAGGTGGTCTATGGGATCATGCTTGGGAAATTCTGCCTTCTCCTCCGTGCTGCGGTAATCGTCCTCGTCGTCCTCGAAGTGGCCGTGCCAGCGGAAAGTGGTGGCCTCCAGCAACGTCGGGCCGCCTCCCTCCCGGGCCCGCTCCACCGCCCAGGACGCGGCGAGATAGACCTCCAGGACATTGTCCCCGTCCACGGTTATTCCCGGGATGTCGTATGCCGCGGCCCGCTTGGAGACGCGCCTGATGGATTGGTGCACGCGTTGCGGGGTGGAGAAGCCGTAGCCGTTG
>CAYHAT010000418.1:0-2956 GCA_964354675.1 uncultured Actinomycetota bacterium
CACAAAGGAGGGAGCTTCGAGATGCGAGGGAAAAGCAGATTTCTCAAGGTCCTGCTGATCATGGTCTTGAGCGGCTTGTTCTGCGCCGCCACCCTGGCGGTGGCCC
This sequence comes from uncultured Actinomycetota bacterium, assembly GCA_964354675.1. Taxonomy (GTDB): domain Bacteria; phylum Actinomycetota; class Geothermincolia; order Geothermincolales; family RBG-13-55-18; genus SURF-21. The sequence continues at coordinate 107 of CAYHAT010000418.1, forward strand.
CGGCGCAGGAGGTGAGGACAAGCTGCGGCAGCAAGGGATGGTACTTCGCCGAGGGCTACACCGGCGGGGACTTCGACACCTGGATCCTCATCCAGAACCCCAACAAGACCGAGGCCATCGCCCAGCTCAGGTTCTTCACACCCAACGGGGCGCCTATCACCAAGGAAGTGTCTCTGGCCGGTGAGACCAGGTATTCCATCTATCTGAACACCGTGCCCGGGCTGGAGAAGCAGGAGGTCGCCACGGAGGTCAAGATAAAATACGGCGATCAGGACGGGATCATCGCCGAGAGGGCCATGTACTTCAACTACAACAACGGCCAGGGCGACAGGGTAGGTGGGCATGCCTCCATCGGCGCCGCCAGCCTCAGCACCAGCTGGTACCTGCCCGAGGGCTATACCGGAGGCGGGTTCGACACCTACGTCCTGCTCATGAACCCCAACGACGCGGACACCAATGCATGGATAAAGCTCATGAAACCGCAGGACGGCAAGTACTACGCCTTCAAGACCACCGTGCCGGCGGGGAAGAGGAGGACGATCAAGCTCGACGACCTGGTGTGGAAAGAGGGAACGGATAACATCATCCCCAGCTCGGTGCAGACCGCGGGCAGCACATCACCGGCACCGGCCCAGGAGGTGAAGTTCAACGACACTGACGTGGCCACCCTCATCTATTCCGATAACGGGATCGTGGCGGAGAGGGCCATGTACTTCGACTATTACGGCAAGTCAGGAGGGTCGAACTCCATTGGCGCCGCCTGCGCCGCCCCGGAATGGTACCTGCCCGAGGGCTACACCGGCGGCGACTTCGACACCTGGGTCATGGCCATGAACCCCTCCGGGGATACGGTGGACATCACCTACACCTTCTACTCCAACACTCCCGGGTTCAAGCCGGTGGAAGTGGTGCATGCCGGCGTAAAGCCCTGGTCGCGAGACACCATCCATGTCGACGAGGTCCAGGGTCTTTCCGGTACGGATGTCTCCACCAAGGTGACCGCCACCAGGCCGGTGAAACTCGCCGGCACCGAGGCAGACCCAGTGGATAAGTACGCGGTCCTCTTCGGCGTGGGGGATTACCCGAGCGGCACCGACTACGCCTACGCTGACGACGACCTCTACGATATCAAGCACCGCCTCGTCGATTACTGCGGCTTCACCTACGACAAGATGCAATACTGCGTCGGCGAGTGCGCCACCCTGAAGAAGCTCCAGGATGCCATGGCGTGGCTGGCGGAGGAGGCCGACGCCAACGACATCGTGGTCTTCTTCTTCGGCGGCCGCAGCTCCGCGAGCACGGAGAACCAGATCGATCTCTACGACGGGGTGGTGACCAAGAGCCAGCTGCAAGCATACTTCGCAGCCCTCAAGACCCAGAAACTGGTGGGCCTGCTGTCCTGCGACAACAGCGGCGAGTTGGCGGGTGAGCTGGCGGCGGCGAACCGGCTGCTACTGGCCTCCTGCGCCAAGGGTGAACTGTCCTACGAGTTCCCCGAGGATTCCTTCACCGCCGCCAGCGGCGATTACGGCAACGGCGCCTGGGCGTATTACTTCGTTGAGGCTCTGGGAAAGAAGGCCGCGGATACCAGCGGTAACAACGCAGTGAGCGCGGAGGAAGCCCACAACTACCTCGCCAGCAGGGTGCCTCCCTTCGTGGCCGCCAAAGCGGGCGGGGCTTCGCAGGTGCCCCAGGTCTTCGACGGGGTAGCGGGTGAGGTCGACCTCACCGTGGACAAAGTGGCGGCGAGCATCGTGGCCGAACGCTCCATCTATTTCAACTACGGGACCGCCAACGACGGCGCCACCTCTATAGGAGCCTGCCAGACCCTCCCCAAGTGGTTCCTGGCCGAGGGCTACACCGGTGCAGGCTTCGACACCTTCGTGCTGGTGGTCAACCCCTACGATTACTGGCAGAAGATCACCGCCACCTACATGACGCCGGGCGGCAAGTCCATCGTCAAGACGTACGACTGCCCGCCCAGATACCGCATGACCATCAAGGTGGATGACCAGGACCCGGCGCTGGCCGCGACGGACGTGTCCACGCGCATCTACACCGAGCCCATGGAGGCTGCCGCCGCAGGATACGAGGGATGCGGCGTGGTGGTAGAGAGGGCGATGTACTTCACCTACACCGACCCCGGTGACGGTTCGAAGAAGAGCGGAGGCTCCTGCTCCATCGGTTACGGCACCTGGTGACAAGGTAACGCAAGAGGGGCCGGGCGAGCCCGGCCCCTCTTCTATTACTCCCATCCGCTCTTTACGCTCGATTGATTGCAGCGCGAAAGCGCCAGCGCCGTCCTCGGCGCCGCCGAGTGTATGGGGTCGTATCTTCGATCTTCGGTTTATTAACCACATAGATCAAACAGATCAGAAATTATGGGTAAACAGAAGATCGAAGATACGACCCCATACACGTCTTATGCTTTCCGGAGCCTGGTAACGGCAATTATGCTGGGGTTTTATGGGCGAGGGGGGCGGTTATCTCTTAAACTCCTGTTAGAGTCCCGTTACTTCTGACACCGCGGGCAGAAGTATGAGCTGCGGCCGGCGATCGTCTCGCGGAGGATGGTCGTGCCGCAGGTAGGGCAGCATTCCCCCTCGCGACGGTAGACGCGGTGGCTGTCCTGGAAGCTGCCCCTCTCCCCCCGCAGGTCCACGTAGTCGCTGACCGATGAGCCTCCCCGGGAGATGGCCTCGCCGAGCACCTCGCGCACCGCCGCATGGATGCGCGCGATCTCGGAGGATGTGAGATCGTCCAGGCGGCGCAGGGGGTTGACGCCGGCGCGGTGCAGCGACTCGTCGGCGTAGATGTTGCCGATGCCGGCGATGCGTGCCTGGTCCATGA
>CAYHAT010000419.1:0-2946 GCA_964354675.1 uncultured Actinomycetota bacterium
AATCCGGCCAGGGCGTTCACCAGCCCGCCCGTCTCCGCCATGTCGATATCCTCCAGCAGTTGGAAGATGGCGTTGGCCAGGATCTCGGCCGGCAGGTTCAGCGCCTGCAGCGCCCTGGCGAGCACGCGCAGCGTAAAGTTCGCCAGCGGGGGCACCACGCCCAACAGGTTGGAGATGGCAACCGGGTTGAAGAGGCCCGCCTCGCCCTCCAGCTCGGCCCGGCGCCCGTCCAGGTGCTCGGTCAATCCCACGCGGATCTTTCCGAAATCCGCGGTGTTCCATATCTTGCGCCAGGTGCGCTCCCCGGCGCTCATCATCTCTTCGACTATGGAACCAAGGCCCGCGATGAGGCCGTCCAGGGCCTCGCGGTCGTCCAGCAGGAGGTCGTTCACCAACGGCGCGTAAGCCCCCGGCAGGGACTTGAGTTTCTCCACGTCCATGTCCCGGCCGAGCTGCACCAGGAAGTTCCGCAGGATGTCCAGGGTGAAGTTGTTGAGCTGCACCCCCAGCTCGATCAGGGCCTCCACCAGCCAGTTGACCAGTTTGGGGGAGGCGCCCAGCACGCTCATGGCGAAGGCGATGTCCTCCCAGAGGAAAGCCTTCACCAGCTCCCCCGCGCTGCCGGGGTCGATATCGCGCAGGTGGATCAGCAGCAGTTCCTTGAAGCCGGGGGTGCGGATGAGCTCGCGCACCAGCCCCGGCAGGGCGCTGCTCGTGGCTCCCTCGGGACCGCCCTGCTGCTCCGCCAGTTTTTCCATATCGATCTGGTCTACCATATCTATCACCTCACTCCGCGCCGGCTTTGCCCAGGGCGCCGACCTGTTCGACGACCCCCGACGAAGCTTCCTTCAGTTCGTCGACCACGGGTGAGAGCCTGTCCAGCACCGCAGCGAACTCCGCCACCGCCGACTGCATAGCCGCGAAGTCCACCCCTTTTACCATCTGCGACATGAAGGCGATGAGCATGGGCGGGGGGAAAGTGTTGAGCTGCAAGGCCACCTCGTGCCCCAGCGCTACCAGGAAATTCACCAGGGCCGGCATGGCGGAGACCGTGCCCATGAAAAACTCCACGTCCTCCCAGAGCAGGGCGCTGGCCAGTCCCTTCGCGGTCTCGGGATCGATGTTGGCCAGGAATACCTTCATGCTGGCCTTGAACTTGGGGCTCTTGATCAGCTCCCGCATCAGCCGCTCCGACACGCCGTGTTTCTCGAGGGTCATCTCGGTCATCAGCGTCACCACCTACACCGTCTCGAGGTCCCAGAACCAGCGCGCCACCTCGACCTGTCCGAGCTGCTTGCCGCCCAGCCAGAGCTGCACGATCTTGAGGTCGCGCCAGTGCTTCTCTATGTCCCAGTCGCGGTCCGCGCCGTAGGCGCTCATGAGGTTCATGGCCTTACCCGTGACATCCATGCCCAGGTCGCTGGCCCAGTATTTATAGAGCCGCGCCTTGGCCACCTGCTCGTCGCTCCAACGGACGCCGTAGATATCGGGACGGTCGACCATCCTGGCGCTCTGGTATCCGACGATGCGGATCACATCGATGTCCCTGGCGATGTCCGCCAGCACCGCGGCCACGGCATCGTGCTCTTTCAGGGGCTGGCCTTTATAGGTCTCGGCGCTCACGAACTCGTAGAGCCGCTCCCACACGTTCAGCAGCGCTCCTCCTACGAAGGCGGTGCTGGCCATGTTGCCGAGGGTCACCATCTCCTTGAAGTACATGGCGTCGAGCCCCGGCCCGTGAGCGCGGTATGACTTGGGCACCCGCACGTTCTCGAACCAGATGTCGCCGTTTTTGTCCGCGGCCATGCCCGCCTTCTGGTAAGGCGGTCCCTGGGTGCAGCCCGGGGTGTCGGCTGGTACGAAGATGAAGGCGAAGTCGTCGGGGTTGCGCGAGCCGGGGTTGGTGGTGCACACCACGCCGAAGAGGTTGCATACCCCGCCCGAGTTTGTGGGCCAGAGTTTGTGGCCGTTGATCACCCATTCGTCTCCGTCCAGCACCGCGGTGGTTTGGATGGTCGAGCCCCCCAGGATGTCCATGTTCTCGATGTCCGCGCCGCCCTGCGGCTCGGTCATGGCGTTGGCGGCGAAGCGTGCTTCTTCGGTATCGCAGAAGATGGGCGCGAACTCTTTGCACAGTTCGTAGTTGACGTGGGGCTCTACGGCGATCATCAACAGCGGCCAGTATACGACCCCGTAGGCCACGGCCATGCCGGAATCCGCCCGGGCCACCTCCTCCATGATGCGGTACATGGATGTTCCGACGTGGTCGGAGCGGCCGAAGCCCCAACCGCCAACGTCCTCGGGGAAAAGCACCCGTTGCATGCCCAGCTCGCCCATGAGCTTTTTGAAGGCCGGCTCGATCAGCTTGTGGTCCTTGTAATCCTCGTCGAATCTGCGGCGGTACGGGATGACGTACTTTTCGGCCCAGTCGCGCACGATCAGCCCCAGGGGGTCGTCCATGGGCGAGATGTTCTCCAGGGGCCGGGTGAAATCGTCTATGGTTTTCATCGGTAGCTCCTCTCCCTCGCGGTCATCGGGCCTGGGACTGGTAGAAATAGTGGGCGAAATCCATCTTGGCCAGTTCGTAGGGACCCAGGCAGACCTGCATGTTCTTGGTGTCGCGCCAGTAGCGCTCCAGGTTCCATTCCGTGGCGTAACCGGCGGATGCCATCATCTCCATGGCATTGTTGATGGCCTTCTCGGTGGACTGCGATACCTGGTGCACCACCATGCAGGCGGTCACGTAATTGCTTTCCTCGCCCGCATCGCCGTAGACATCGGGCGCGGCCAGCACCCGCGCCAGGTTATAGGTGAGCATGCGGTCTATCGCTATCTCCTTGGCCACCTCGGCCATGACCGACGCGGTAAGGGGGTTGTTCTTGAAGATCTGGCCCTTGCCCTTGATGACGCGGTTGTCGCCCCATTCCTTGAGGATCTCGTAGGAAG
>CAYHAT010000420.1:0-2946 GCA_964354675.1 uncultured Actinomycetota bacterium
GTGGCAAAAAGTCTGGATTGAAGGCGCTGGCGCTTACGCGCCGCTTGCGCCGCTTACGCCGCTTGTGCCGCTTGTGCCGCTTGTGCCGCTTGTGCCGAGTGCAGCCGAGGTGAGTGCAGCCGAGGTGAGTGCAGCCGAGGTGAGTGCAGCCGAGGTGCAATCCACCATACGTTCTTGATAATCCAAAGGGTGCCGGTCCTCTATGTTAAAATTACAGGGAATTTGTCGTCAACCAAGGAATGAACGGATGTCCATATACGATGATAACGGCGGCGAACATGACCGCCCTACAGACGAGGAGCTCGTACGGGACTTTCTCGACGGCGACGGCGCCGCCTTCGAGGAGCTGGTGGGCCGTTACGAGTCGGTCATCATGAACATGGCATATCGCCTCCTCGGCAACCGCAGCGATGCCGCCGACGTGTGCCAGGAGGTCTTTGTCCTTCTCCTGCGCAAACTGGGCTCGTTCCGCGGGGAGGCCAAGTTCTCCACCTGGCTCTACCGGGTATCCCTCAATGCCTGCCACGACTACGCCCGCAGGTTGCGCCGCCACGTCTCCATCTCGGAATCGCCCGGGGACGACCTGCCGGACATCGAGCAGCGCCTGGCGGACGACGGCTTCGACTCGCCCGAGACGAGCATGGAAAGGGCGGAGATCCAGAAGACGGTGCGGGAGGCCATCGCCCGGCTTCCCTATAAGTTCAAGGAGGTTATATACCTCCACGATATCAGCGGATACAACTATAAAGAGGTGGCGGAGATACTGGAGATATCGCTGGGCACGGTGAAATCGCGCCTCAACCGGGCCCGCGCGAGGCTGGCGAAGGAATTGGAGGGATTCAGGGAACAGATGGGTTGAAAGCTCCATCTTACCCAAGGTGAGGGGGAGCATAGAGAACCCGTCTCAGGAGACGAACCCGGGGCATGAAGATGAGATGTAGTAAAGCAAACAAACTGATCGGGCCGTTTATCGACGGTGAACTGACCGCGCCGGAAACGCAAGAGCTACGGCAGCACCTGGATGCGTGCGACGGCTGCACGCAGCGGTACGCCTTCATGCGCGGGCTGGTGCGGGAGGTATCCTCGCTGCCGGCCATCGTGCCCACACCGGAGGAGAGCTATCGCCTGATAAACAGGCTGCGCCGCGAGGTGGCGGCGCCTGCCGCTCCCAAACCGGCTTCCAAGCGAATCCAGGTCGCGGCCGCGGCTTTGTCCATGCTCGTCGTCGCCACCGTGGCGGGGGTGAGCATCGCCGTATGGAGCAGCGGGGGCACCGCGCCCGTGACGGAGGAGACGGCCGCGGATGGCGGAGAGCGCGGCGAGGCCTTGAGCGAACAAGGCTCTCAAGAGACGGGCTTTGTAGCCGATGAGACGCGGGGATTGGGATTAGCCGCGGCAACCGTGACTCGTCCCGACCTGGTGGTCTCCGAGAAAGAATACAACCCCGAGGAGCTGGAGGGTTTCCGCAACGACCTGGGAACCCGCCTCGACTTCTACTCGACATACTGGTATCCCGCCTCGGGAGGCGCCGCGGAACCGGCCGTGCTCGAACAACTGCAGGGGGACCTCACCGACGACCTGGCCCGGCAGGCGGCGGCGGCCGGGCAGAACCCCGATGAACTGAAAGCAGCGGTGGCCGTCGTCCTGGAGCAGAAGAGCGGCGAGCCCATACTTCCCTGCTACGCAGAACGCGCCAAGATAGACGGCAAGGAAGCCTGGCTGGTCTCCGTCAGCGGCCCCGAGGACTACCTGCTCTTCCCCGATCGGCAGCAGCCTCCCGCCATGTTCCTCGCCTCGTTGGGCGGGGAGGAAGGCCTCAAGATAAGCGAATCGCTCTTAAGGGAACTGGCCGCCAGGCTGGCCCCCTATAACGACACCGACGGGCCTTTGATCCCGGCGGGCGCGATCAAGAGTCAGAAAGAACCGCCGCTGGACGGTTCGACCACGAGCGAGACCCCCGCTACGACCGAGGGCACCCCAGGAGAAACACCTGGAGAAGCGGAGGCACAGGAGGATTTCCAGTCATTCCTGCGCGGGCTCGCGGCCCAAGGAACCAGCCTGGACCTCATCTCTGCACTGGAGGGATTGAACTACGAACAGATTCTCATGCTCCTGCACGGCGATTGGGCCGCCCTGGCAGCAGGCGGGGTTAACCTGAGCGACTTCCTTTCTCCCCCCCCACGCCTGTGGGCCGTGGACTGCACCACGAACGAGGTCATCTGGGAATCGCAATAGGGGGTCGTGTCTTCGATCTTCGGTTCCCTGTTTGCCGGCAGGTCAGCGGTTTTCAATCACAAGAACCGAAGATCGAAGACACGACCCCATTAGCCGAAACCTAAAATACGAACAGCTGGTTGGGGTCCACTTCCTCGCGCAGGACGCGCAGCTCTTCCTCGGTGGGCTTGGGAGTCTCCATCACGTCGCCGGGCACGACGAGCTCGAACCCGGTGAACTGCTGGATGACATCCGGGGTCACGCCGGGGTGGTAGGAGATGAGCTTCATCCTGCAGGTCTCCTCGTCGAAGCCCATGACCCCCAGGTGGGAGATGACCCTCCATGGGCCTCCGCCCAGCAGGCCGGCGCGCTCCCGCGCCCCCGGCCCATCGAGAAATCCCGGGGTGGTGATGTAATCAACGCGCTGCGGGAAACGCTCCGGCAGGTGCAGGCCCATGAAGATGACCCTCTCGCATAGGGAGGCGATGTCGTTGGCCCCGCCCGAGCCGGTCAAGCGCACCTTGGGATGGTCGTAGTCCCCGATGACCGTGGCGTTGATGTTGCCGTACATGTCGATCTGGGCGCCACCCAGAAAGCCCACGTCCGAGTAGCCGGCGCGGCTGTGCCCGAACACCGAGGACATGGAGAGGATGATCGGCGCCTTGTGGTAGGTCCACGAGCAGGCGACCGACCAGGGCAGCACGCGCGGCTCCGGGTCCACGGCGCCGCACT
>CAYHAT010000421.1:0-2936 GCA_964354675.1 uncultured Actinomycetota bacterium
AGCGCGTAGCCATCGCGCGGGCCTTTATCAATCGCCCCCCCATCCTGCTGGCGGACGAGCCCACGGGAAACGTGGACCCCTCCCTGGCCGAGGGCGTGGTGCGCCTGCTGGAGAGGATCAACGCCGCGGGTACCACGGTGATCATGGCCACCCACGACAAGGAGATAGTGAACGCCTTCCGTAAGCGGGTGATCGCGCTGGAGAACGGGCGCATCATCCGCGACCAGGACAGGGGCGTATACGGTTATGAATAAGGTCGGCTACTTCGTCTCGGAGACCTGGGTCTCACTGCGCAAGAACCTCATCCTGGCCGTGGCCGCCATCGCCGTGGTGGCGGTTTCCCTTGGCATCCTGGGGCTGGTGGTCATGGGCTGGAACATGTTCAGCAACATGATCAAGAACGCCGAGCGCAAGGTGGGCGAGGTCAACGTCTATCTCTCCGACCTGACTACGGAGGAGGAGAGAGCCGCCATCGAGGCCTTCCTGGTAGGCATACCCGAGGTGGATCCCGCCACGGTGGTATACAAGGACAAGGAAACCGCCCTGCAGGAGTTCAAAGAGAGGTTCAAGGACCAACCTGAACTGTGGGAGTACATCGACGAGAACCCGCTCCCCAACTCCTACGAGCTCATGACCAAGGACCCCAAGGACGTGGGGGTCGTGGTCGGGGTGATAAGCAACGAAGCCACATACCGCAAGCGCATCGAGGACATCAAGTCGGCCAGCTCGGCCATCGAGAAGCTGGAGAATATCTTCGACAAGTTCCGCCAGATCGGCATCATCGGCGTGATAGCGTTGGCCATCATCGCCATACTGCTGGTCTCGGTGACCATCCAGGTGGCCATCTTCGCGCGGCGTAAGGAGATCGGTATTATGAAGCTGGTGGGTGCCACCAACTGGTTCATCCGCTGGCCTTTCCTCATGGAGGGGGTGTCCGAGGGACTGGTGGGTTCGTTGGTGGCCATCCTGGTGGCACTGGCGGTTAAAGTCTGGATACTCGACAAGCTCATCGAGAACCTGCAGTTCCTGCGCCTGTCGCTCTCCCCCGGGTTGTTGCCGGTCCTCATCCCCTGCATGATCATAGGGGGCATCGTCATCGGAGCCCTGGGCAGCGCTTACGCCCTGGGGCGTTTTCTGGAGGTTTAGCCCGCGGGGCGCGCGCGCCGGGCTGCGAAAGATGGGGTACCCCATGGAAGACGAAAGGACCCGCCACCGAGACCGCACCCTGATCATCGTCGCCGTTGTTCTCTCCCTGCTCCTGGTGGGTTCATGCTTCGCCATACCTTACCTGCTGTCCTCCGACGACTCCTCTTCCCCGCATGGGAAGGACACGATCGGCGCAACCGAGGTGGACGAGGAGACGGGCGAGCTCGAGCAACTCCTCCTGGACAGTGGCTCCTATACGGACGCCCAGGACATCGTGGAGACGAATTACGTGGACGAGGTGAGCGAGGACGGACTGCTCTATGCCGGGGCGCGGGGCATCCGCAGGATGGCGGAAGAGGGAAGCGACGAGGAGGTCCTGGTGGACCGGGGCATCACGGCCATGATCGATTCCCTGGACGACCCGCACTCCTCCTTTATGAGCGAGGAGGAGCTCGTGGCGCTGGACACCCAGCTCTCCGGCCGCCTGTCCGGCATAGGGGTGGCCATGGAGACGGTGAAGAACGAGATCCGGGTGATGAGGGTGCTCCCGGAAACCCCGGCGCAGGAGGTGGGGCTGCAGGATGGGGACATCGTCAAGGAGATAGACGGCAGGGACGTCACGGGCATGGCCCTCGGCGAGGTGGTCACCATGATCCGGGGCCCGGAGGGGACCACGGTGAAGCTGGGTATTGCGAGGCCTCCATCCTCGGACATCAAAGACTTCGACATCGTACGCCGCGAGATAGAGATCCCGGTGGTCGAGACGGAGATGAAGGAAAAGGGAGTAGGGTATCTGCGCCTGACGGATTGGACGCAGGACGTGGACCAGAAGATATCCGAAGCTCTCGCGGACCTGCGCAGCAAGGGGGCCAAGTCGCTGGTCATAGACCTTAGGTCCAACCCCGGGGGGTACATGGAGCCAGCCATCAGGGCGGCGGACATGTTCCTGCGCGATGGGGTCATCGTATCCTCCCGCGGCCGCGTAGCCGGCACCACCAAGGAATACACGGCCGACGGTGACGTGCAGTGGGATCTGCCGGTGACCATACTCGTTAACCGCGGCACGGCCAGCTCATCGGAGATCTTCGCCGCCGCACTGCGCGAGAACGAGCGTGCCGTCCTGGTGGGCGAGACGAGCTTCGGGAAGGGCTCCATCCAGAAGATTTTCAGGCAGGATGACGGCACCGGCGTCCGCCTCACCATCGCTCGTTACTACACGCCTAGCGGCGCGAGTATAGACGACGAGGGCATCACCCCGGACATCCTCGTGAGCAACCCGGTCATCGGAGAACAGGACCTGCAGCTGGAGAAGGCCGTCGAGACGGCCAACAGTGGGCTCTAGACAACGGCTACCTTGAGGACGACCTGGAACTCTCTTATCTTTCCTTCACGCACCGAGCCCCTCTCCTCGACCACCTGGAAGAAATGCACCTCCTCGCCCTTGGCGATGAGGTCCTCGACCGCTGTCCGCACCGCCTCCGAATACCCTGACGGAGAGCTCCCGATGACTTCTATGAACCTCAGCATATAACCTCCCTTCGTTTTGAGATGTACGCATGTAGTTTAGCGTCTGGACGTATACGTGCCAGGCCATAACGTTCGGAAACGTTAAGGCGCTGGCACCGTGCCGCTACCCTCCGGATGGCTAGGGGTCGTGTCTTCGATCTTCGATTTTCTTAGAATATATGGTTGATCGGTCCCGAGAAAGGAAGCGAAGATCGAAGACACGACCCCTAATGGTGGAGGCGGGGGGAGTCGAACCCCCGTCCAGAAACCCGGCCAGGTGGGCT
>CAYHAT010000422.1:0-2935 GCA_964354675.1 uncultured Actinomycetota bacterium
GTATGCAAAAAACAAGACCTGACCCCTATTACGCCTTCTTGTGCAGCAGGCCGTATTCGATGGAGTCCACCAGGGCGTGCCACGAAGCCTCGATGATGTTCTCCGAGACGCCGATGGTGCCCCAGGTCTTCTCGCCGTCGCCGCTCTCGATGAGCACCCGGGTGACGGCGGCGGTGGCCTTCTCGGGGTTGAGGATGAGGACCTTGTAGTCCTCGAGGTCGATGTCGTCCAGCTCGGGGTAGGCCCGGCCGATGGCCAGGCGCAGGGCGGAGTCAAGGGCGTTCACCGGGCCGTTGCCCTCGCCGGTGGCGATGATCCTCTTGCCGCGTACATGCACCTTGATGGTGGCCTCGGTGACCACTTTGCCGTCCTCCCTTTTCTCCATGATCACCCGGAAGCTCTCCAGGCGGAAGAATATCTTGGCCATGCCCAGTTGGCGGCGCATGAGCAGTTCGAAGGAGCCGTCGGCCGCCTCAAAATGGTAGCCCTTGTGCTCCATCTCCTTGATCATCTCCAGGATCTCCTGCACCTTCTCCGGGCTCTGCGCGAGGTCGCGGCCCAACTCCTTGCCCTTGATGATGATGGTGCTCTTGCCGGAGAGCTCGGATACCTCGATGTGCTGCATGTTCCCCACCAGCTCCGGCTTGATGTGCTCGTAGGTCTCGGGCTCGCGCGTCACCGCGCTCACGTGCATGCCGCCCTTGTGGGCGAAGGCCTTCTGGCCGACGTATGGCTGGTGGGAATCGGGCTTTATGTTCACGATCTCGCTCACGAAATGGGATAGCTCGGTCAGCGCGGCGAGGCTATCCGCGGAAACCGCCGGCAGTTCCATCTTCAGCGCCAGGGCGGGGATGATGGAGCACATATTGGCGTTGCCACACCTCTCGCCGTAACCGTTGATGGTACCTTGCACCATGGTGGCTCCCTCTTCCACCGCCACCAGGCTCACGGCCACGGCACACTCGCTGTCGTTGTGGGCGTGGACGCCAAAGGGTACACCTATCTGATCCCGCACCGCGCGCATGATGTCCCGCACCTCCCAGGGAAGGGTGCCGCCGTTGGTGTCGCAGAGACATACCCAGTCCGCCCCCGCCTCCACCGCCGCCTTCACCGTCTCCATGGCATAAGCGGGGTTGCTCTTGTAGGCGTCGAAGAAGTGCTCGGCGTCGTAGATGACCTCGCGGTCGTGGCGTTTCAGGAAATCCACCGTATCCGCGATCATGTAGAGGTTCTCGTCCAGCTGGGTGCGCAGGGCGGTGCGCACGTGCAGCTCCCAGGTCTTGCCAACTATGCATATCGCCCTCGTCTCCACCTGCAGCAGTTCCTCCAGCCCGCGGTCTTTATCCGTCCCGATCATCGCTTTGCGGGTGGAACCGAAGGCCACTGCTATCGCGTGCTTGAGCTCCACCTCCGGCAGGCGGCGGAAGAAATCCGCATCCTTGGGATTGGAGGCGGGATACCCGCATTCCACGTAGTGGAAGCCGAACTCGTCCAGGCGGCGGAGGATCTTCAGCTTGTCCTCCACCGAAAGGGAGACTCCCTCCATCTGGGCGCCGTCGCGCAGGGTCGTGTCGTACAGTCTTATCTTGCCATCAGCCAATGCTCATCCTCCAAGGGATATGTGTGTAGGAGATGTTTGCGAGACCTAGTCCACGTAGTCCAGCCAGTGCTCGTAATCCTTCTCCAGGCCTTTGACGATCTCGTAGAACTTGTCCTGGATGCGCCGGGTGATGGGACCCGGCTCCCCGATGACGCGGTCGTCTACTTCGCGGATAGGCACAACCTCCGCCGCCGTCCCGGTGAAGAAGGCTTCGTCGGCGGTGTAGAGGTCGGTGCGCGCCAGGTCCTTCTCCCGGCAAGGGATGTCGCAGTCCTCGGCGATGCGCATCACCGCGTCGCGGGTTATGCCCTCCAGGGCACCCGACGTGGTGGGCGGGGTGAGCAGAACCCCGTTGCGCACCACGAAGACGTTCTCGCCAGACCCGTCGGCCACATGGCCGTGCATGTTGAGGAGGACGGCCTCATCATAGCCGGCCGCCACGACCTCCATCTTGGCCAGGATGGAATTGAGGTACTGCCCGGTGGCCTTGGCCGCGGTGGGGATGGAGCTGGACTCGTTGCGGCGGAAGGAGGACACCTTGGCTCGCACGCCGTGCTTGATGCCTTCATCGCCCAGGTAGGCGCCCCAGGGCCACACCGCGATGGCCACGTTGACCGGGCACGCCAGGGGGTGCAGTCCCATCTCGCCGTAGCCCCGGATAGCGATAGGGCGGATGTAGCAGCTCTTTAAGGCATTGGCGCGGATGACCATCTTGGTGGCCTCGATAAGCTCCTCGGGCGTATAGGGAATCGGCATATGGTAGATGGCAGCGGAGCGATATAGCCGCTTGATATGGTCCGCAAGGCGGAAAACCGCAGCGCCCCGCGGGGTCTCGTAGGCGCGTATACCCTCGAACACACCCGAACCGTAATGCAGGGTATGGGTGAGGATGTGGATCTTGGCGTCGGCCCAGTCCACAAGCTCTCCGTCCATCCATATTTTCTCTACTTCAGGGATCGGCATCTAAACTCCTTCCGCTCTATCCTCGAGGAAGCCCGGCGCGACCAGCCGCCGCTTCCTAGTGGTCTTCTTTGATGTATTGTACGACAAGATCCCCCACCTCTGTAGTGGACTTCCCCATCCTGCCCGCCGAGAGAGACTCCAGGTCCTCGGAGCACACGCGCATCACCGCGCGCTCCACCCCCGCCGCGGCGTCCCTTTCCTCCAGGTGGTCCAGCATCATCTGCACGGCGCAGATGGCCGCCAGGGGGTTGATGACGTTCTTGCCCGTGTACTTCGGCGCCGAGCCGCCGATGGGCTCGAACATGGAGGTGCCCTCGGGGTTGATGTTGCCGCCGGCCGCGATCCCCATGCCGCCCTGGATCATGGCCCCCA
>CAYHAT010000423.1:0-2933 GCA_964354675.1 uncultured Actinomycetota bacterium
GGAAAACTGCTTGGGAGGTTATGGAATGGCTAATCTCTTCTGGAAAACCAAAAAGACTACGACAAGCCTTCTCGCCACTCCCTTTAAGACCGAAGAGGAATTTGAGAACACCGTGTTCGAAACACCGGAGATACTCGAAGACATATTTCTCATAAAAAGACAGGTGAGACACGGAGGAAAATCAGGTGTTCCGGATATTGTCGGTCTCGATAATGACGGCAATATCTGTATAGTGGAGATGAAGAATACAACCGTTGATGCTTCAATAATCCCCCAAGTCCTTCAGTATGCTTTCTGGGCAGAGACAAATCCAGACTCAATAAAGTCACTTTGGCTTGAAGCGGACGATAAACCCGAGGAGCTATCAATAAGCTGGGATACTAGTCAGGTTAGGATTATCATCATTGCTCCTACAATACTTAAGTCGACATTAGATATTGTGAATAAGATTAATTACCCAGTTGATCTTATTGAGGTTAAGCGTTGGGTGGAAGGGGATAACCACCTTCTCTTGGTTAACAAACTCGAGGAAGACATAAAACCACGTGCCAAGCCAGTAAAAGGCATGGAAGAATACAACCTCGAGTTCTATATGAAGGAATACAACAAGGATAGCGCCAGAGATTTCATGAAATACGTAAAAGAAGTAGATTCAGTTGTAAGAGAAAACGGGTGGCCCCTGCAGAAGAAGTTCAACAAACATTATTGTGGTTTTAAAGCAGGGTTTTTTAATGCCTTCGGGGTCAAGTGGATAAGTTCAAGAACAATCGCCTTCTTCTTTAAAATCGACCAGGAACGCCTAAAAAAGTCGCGTGTTGGGATAACGAGATACGACAATCATTGGAAAGAAGCGTATGTGTATATTGAGCCCGGGAAAACGAAAGCAAAGGATTTCATGCCGCTTTTTAACATTGCCTATAAAAGGTTGAGTGGAGATTGATGCAAGCTATATACATGATTCAGAAATGTGGCATAGGTAATAAGAAACGACCATCTCTCTTTCTAGGTTAATGACATAATGCTATTGACAATATCTACAATGGTAGGTGGTATAATCCCTTTTGGATCTTCTCCATTTTCTACTCTCTCTTTCAACTTATTTGCAATATATCTGTGCTTTAATGGCTTTCCTGTTGGCCCAATTTCTTCTGCTGCCTCTTGCACGAGTGCTTCATATTGTTCTATTTCGCTCTTAAGTAACCGTTCATAATCGAATTCCAATACAGCGTAACTCCCCGTGATCTTTGTTTGAACGCCCTCAATATTATCTATAGGGTCTCCCGCGAGTTCGAGCAACTCCAATGTCTTTCTCCTGTTCTCTACATCTTGGCTTTCTTTATCGCCATCAAACCATAAATATACAGATATGCCTAATCCTACTAATATTCTAAATATTCTGTCCATCTGCCCTTTGCCATCAACGTGAACAACTGACACATTATTCCTATCAAGGTTATATCCAAGACTTTCGCTATATATGGGCAGAGAATATTGTTCTGAGGGTCCTTCTACGATTACTACTTTATCTGCGAAAAAGCCTTCGTTAACAAGTTGATTAAAGGCATTATAATATTGTGCTCTTATCCCCTCCTCTGTAGCTTCTATTCCCTTTCTCCTTCTCAGATCCTCGATAATATTCTCCAAAGAGAGTTGGGTCGGATAACTAATATAGCCTTCATCTTTCTTCTCACGTCTTAAGATACAGATTTCATCGAAATAGCAAACATCCACTAACAAATTCGAATGGGTCGAATAAATCACTTGATCTCTGCCTGAAGATATATTTCGAATTACAGCAAGGAATGTTCTTTGCGACTGTGGATGCAAGTATAATTCAGGCTCCTCGATAGCAAATATAGTAGACCTTCCTATTTCATCGTCTCCCGCTATTTCTCCGTATGTTAATTCTGCATATGCTCGTAGAATCGTAAAGATCATTGAGCGCTGCATGCCATGACCTTTTGTCTCAATTGCAGTTCTTATCCCGTCATCAGCAAATATCTTTGCCCCACCTAATACTTCCCTCAACTCTGGCATTGAAATCTCTATTTCAATATCACAGTCCATAACCTCTGACATAAGCCTATTCAAACGTAGTTCTATCTCATCGATTTCTTTAATACGTTCTCCTTCTCCACTTCTGTTTAACAGCTGCTCTATCTGTTTAAGCTGCTCAGAAATAGTTGCTTTTTGTTCTTCAGACACCTTTTCGATTACGTAGTTAATTAACTGGCCAAATGGGTTTGTCTTTAATATCTTCGTTTCGTCAGTAATATCCCTTATCGCTGGGACATATATGAATTCTGGAAGCGCTCCCTTTAGGACGCCAGGATATCCCTTCGGATTGTCAATCAATACTCTCTCCCAAGAAAGCTCTTCTCTATGCTCACTGATAAAATCCGCAGCCAGCTCTTTCCACCGTCCTACCGTAGGCTTCGAGGTGCCAAGCATTCTTCCAAAATCCAGTCCATTTGTACGCAAATCCTCTCTCGAATCCCACCACTCATTTATCCTCTCTCCGCTTATTAGATCTTCTCTTAGCCACTCATGACTAGGGACTGATTTGACAGCAATATTGTTTATCTCTAATGAGTCTTTTCCATGGCAAATGATTTGGCGACCTATAATCAATCGATTGTCATCAATCATCCATGGCCCAAATTGTTCTTTCTCCCAATCACTTAGGTCTTCAAATGTAAGAAAGACTCCTATTGGCGTATCTGTAATAAGATTGCAGAAGCATTCATCGTCTACCAGCTTGGTTGAGGCCACAAAGAATAATTCTAGTGCCTTTATTACATTGGATTTTCCGCTGTTGTTTCTTCCAATAAGAGCCAATATATCTTTTGGGTGTATAGTTATGTCGTCAAGGGATCTGAAATGCTCTATATGAATCTCTCTTATCTTCATATTGACCTCCCGAAATAGAATAC
>CAYHAT010000424.1:0-2923 GCA_964354675.1 uncultured Actinomycetota bacterium
CTCCTCGTGATGACGTTAGAGTGATCACCACGTCGCTTCGCTCCTCGTGATGACGCTTAGCCTCTACCAGCAGGTCCAGCCGCCGTCCACGCAGAGGGTGGCCCCGGTCATGTAGGAGGTGGCGTCGGAGGCCAGGAACACAGCTGCGGGCGCTATCTCCTCCGGCTCAGCCGCTCTTCCCATGGGGATGTGTGAGAGTATACGCTCGCCCTCTCGGGGATGTTCCAGCAACTCATCCGTCATATCCGTGGTCGCGAAACCGGGGCAGAGAGCGTTGACCCTGATACTAAACGGCGCCAGCTCCACGGCCATGGTCCTCGTAAGCTGGACGACTGCTCCCTTGCTGGCGGAGTAAGGGGCGCACTTATAGAGCGCCACAAGCCCCGCTGCGGAGGCGACGTTGATGATGCAGCCCTTGCCCTGCTCCTTCATCACTGGTATGACATGCTTGGAGCAGAGAAAGACCCCCTTCACGTTCACATCCATGATGAGGTCGTAATCGTCTTCATCGACCCGCTCCATGCGGCAATAGATGGGGTTGAGCCCGGCGTTGTTAACCATGATGTCCAGGCGCCCGAACTCCTCCAGCACGGCGCTAACCATTGCCTGCACGTCGGCCGCCTCGCTCACGTCGACGCGCAGCCCCAGCGCCTTCCTCCCCAGGTCCTCGATCTCCGCGGCGGTAGCGCGGAACTGTTCCTCGGTGCGCGAAAAGACGGCTAGGTCTGCGCCGGCTCGGGCCAGGGCCAAAGCTATGGCTTTGCCGATACCCCTGCCGGAGCCGCTTACCGCCGCTACTTTCCCGGTCAGATCGAAAGGGTTCTCACCCACGGAAGCCTCCTTTTCCGCTATCGAAACAAAATGCCCGAACCTATTCCATAATACTATTAGCACGAAGGCGGCATATCTAGACATACAAGCTCATGCAAGAAGTTGCGGGCACCTGCAGGTTGCCGCGTCGGCGAAGACGCCTCCTCGCAATGATGTTGGAGGGGCTGCTCGTTTGAGGTCCACCACGCTGCATCTGCAATATAACTCTCCCATGAGGCTTTCGTTCATTGCTCGACTTGCATTAGACATTGACCTGGATAGCTCATCTGATTACAGTTAGATTAGCCTAATCGTGTGCTTAATATGGGTTAAAGAAGGTGGGAAAGATGCTTACCGAAAAGATGGAGGAATACCTGGAAGCCCTGTTCAAGTTGAGCTGCGAGGAGGAGACCCTCACGCCTACCCGGCTGTCCGAGTACCTCGGGGTGACCCCTCCCACCGTCCTGGACATGTTGCGCCGCCTGGAAGCAGAGGGCTTCGTGCGTTATGCGGGGGTGGCTAAAGGGAGCGGCAAGGGCAAAGGTGAAGGGCGGGCCCGGCGCGCCATCAGCCTCACCCCCAAGGGCCAGAGGGCGGCGAAGACGCTGGTGAGGCGCCACCGCCTCTCGGAACGCTTCCTCACCGACGTGCTGGGGCTGGACTGGGAGTCGGCCCACCGCGAAGCCTGCAGGCTCGAACACGTCCTTTCGCCCGAGGTGGAGGAGAAACTGGCGGAGATGCTGGGCAACCCCGAAACCTGTCCCCACGGTTACCCCATACCGGACGAGAAAGGCCATATAAAAGAGGAAGAGAAGATCAAACCACTCTGCGACCTGCGCGCGAACGAGAAAAGGTGTATCGCCAGGGTGGAGGAGGAAGAGCCGCAGCTGCTCCAGTACCTCGCCTCCCTGGGTCTGCTGCCCGACGTAGACATCGAGGTGAAGGAGGTCGCGCCCTTCGGAGGCCCCCTGTTGGTGAAGATAGGCGACACCCAGTACGCCCTGGGCCGCGAGGTGGCGTCGAAGATCTATACCAAGCAGGGGCGAGGGCCGAGAAGGCGCGGACAACGCCGCATGGGCGACGCCCGGAAGAGATGAAGCAGGAACGCCTGGAGCAGCTGGACAAGATCCGGGAGAAGGCGGAGTACATCTTCGCCCTGGCCGGCAACCCGAACGTGGGCAAGTCCACCATCTTCAACCGCATCACCGGTATGGGCGTGATGACCGCCAACTATCCCGGCATGACCGTTGAGTTGAACATCGGCATGACCGAGATGGACGACCTCAAGATAGGCATCGTGGACCTGCCGGGCACCTACGCCCTGGGTGCCGTATCCGAGGACCAGATGGTCGCCCGCCACGGGGTGCTGCAGGGACAACCGGACGTGGTCATCGTCATCCTCGATGCCAACAACCTGGCACGCAACCTCTATCTCCTCCTGCAGTTCCTCGACCTGAGGTGCCCGGTGGTGGCGGCCCTCAACCTGGTGGACCAGGCGGAAAGGGCGGGCACCCATACCGACGTCGAGCTCCTGGCGGAGTTCCTGGGGGTACCGGTGGTGCCCACGGTAGGGATCCGGGGAGATGGCTTGGACGAGCTTATGCACCAGGCGCTGGAGCTGGCGCGGCGCCGGGAGGAGTACATCACCATCCCGTTTTCTTACGCCGCGGATATAGAAACGCGCGTCCGCAAGTTGGCGCGGCGCATAGAGAGGAAGCTGGAGGAATTCCCCTACGGCCTCTCACCCCGCGCTCTGGCCATCCTGCTGTTGGAGGATGACGAGGAGTTCGTCGCCGCGCTGGAGGAGGAGGAGGGGGAGGGCGGAGAGCTCATCGCCTATTGCAGGCAGATAGCGGATGAGATAGAGAAGGAACACGGCGAGAAAGCAGCCTTGATCATCGCTCGCGAGCGCCACGGTATAGCGGGAAGCGTGGCCTCCAACGTGCAGGAGCGCAGGGAATACGACCGGCCGCGGTTGGGTGAGAGGTTATGGGAGTACACCACCTCCTTCAAGACGGGTATCCCTATCCTGCTGGTGGTGATGGGCCTGGTGTTCCTGGCCATTTTCTGGGGCGGAGGAGCTTTGGCGGATCTCTTCTCACGCTTCTGGGAC
>CAYHAT010000425.1:0-2917 GCA_964354675.1 uncultured Actinomycetota bacterium
AACAACCCAAACAACATATGGAATACCCCATTTTGCTGCATTTTCTAGGAGTTCGCTCATTGTGAGTCCCGGTCTAAAAGTTCCCTTCACAACAAGATGATCAACGTCAAGTGGCGGCTCAAACAAATACACCATTCGAGATATGAGGGCTGCTCGTTCAGCAAACTGAACATCATCTAAGTCTTCACAATAAAGTGCTTTATACTCAAGGAGTTCACCCCTTCTTGCACATGAGTTTCTCCTTATACACGCAATGCTAGTCACGATAGCTTGTATATCTTTCGATTCTAGGAACTCTCTTAGTTCATGCATCTCACGACCGTGTTGCATCATTTCATCGAAAAGCAAGACTCTCCTACGGCCAAAAATCTGACGCAATTCTGAAGGTTCCATCATCTCTAGGGCCGTGCTATGCCAGAGATTCTTCCCCCAAGAATAGCGATTTGGCATTATAAGCTTCCAAATTTTTGCTCCTCGTCGATCATTAGCTATGACATGGTCGGGTTGCACTTCTTCAAGAAGGTCTTTAACAAATTTACTCCACCGCGCGAGTGTTGGTTTTGCCCAGTCCCTAACGTGTGTTGGCCTAATTTCCGCATCCAGACCAGATTGAGAATCAACAGCCTTCGAAAGGGCCCCTCGACGAAACGCTTCGCGAACTATATTGGGATCAAAACGCCACTGTGAGCCTACCTTTTCTCCCACCAGCTTCCCACTACTGACCCACCGTCTTACAGTTGAAACCGATACGTTCGACCAACGGGCAACTTCCTCTATGCTCCACAACCTATCTTCCACTTAACTCCCCTTCTCCTACTTTATTATTCTATTCTTGCAACAATAGTCATCATTGTCAATGTGACTAACGTTGATAATTGCTGACAAAGTTCTTATGCACATATTGAAGCTACCCCCCTTTGGCATCATTATCATATCAGCCTAATTCTTATCTTTGCCGTCCAGATATTCTACCCCTATTTATCAGGTTCTTTACCTCATGGAAGTACGATGGTTAGAATTTTTTGGTTCATCTCATTCCAATCCCTCACTTTCATTTACATAATAGATCTAGATCTCAGGCCCTTTAGACGCACATCGTCCCTCACGGCCTTTCCTCGGATGAAAAGCCCCCGATATGGGCAATCGCGGCGTAAGCTGGGCAAATCGTGTGGTCATATTGTGGTCATGGGACATCCTCCCTATGAGCCCAAGAAAAAGCAGGCCAGGGAATAGGTCCCCTGACCTGCTCTTATATATGGAGCCCCTGGCGAGAATCGAACTCGCGCACAAGGATTAGGAATCCTTTGCTCTCTCCACTGAGCTACAGGGGCCCGGTTTATGGGCGGTCGCCGCGACCGCCGTTCACGCCAAGAATTATAGCTTGAGGGGATGGCGCCTACAAACAGGGATCTCGCGCATGCTTGCTGTAAAGGAGGTAACGCGGCCCCTGATGTAACATCCGCTTCTTGTACCTGTGTTCCCATTGATGCCAGCTCCTGAGCTGACTGGGTCCTTGAGGTAACGCATCAGGCTCGCACTCGCATGCTTGTTTTCATTGACGCAGCGGCAATACAGGCACTATATTTATAGATGCGAAAGCGGCCGAGAAGGCCACAGCGAAGATATCAGATCCTTGTAATGAGCCACGGAGGCTCGGGCGGTGCGAAATCGCCGGGTACCGTGGCGTTTTCTTATATATGCCTGGGGAATAATAAATATACGGTCACGAAGGCCAAGGGTGTAGCGGATGGAAGGGAGCCACGGAGGCTCGGGCGGTGCGAAATCGCCGGGTACCGTGGCGTTCGTCTTCCTTACGACACTGATATCGGGAGGTAGATAAGATGCACATCCCCGACGGCTTTCTGAGCACTGGAGTGAGCATAACGACGGGCGTAGTGGCGGCGGGAGCTGTGGGCTACGGATTGTACAGGGCCAGGGAGGAGCTGGACGAGAAATCCGTCCCCATGCTGGCGCTATGTGCCGCATTCGTCTTCGCGGCCCAGATGCTGAACTTCCCCGTGGCGGGGGGGACGAGCGGCCACTTCCTTGGAGGGATACTGGTCGCGGTATTGCTAGGACCCTGGTTGGGAGGGTTGGTGATCGCCTTGGTCTTGTTGGTGCAATGCCTGGGTTTCGCCGACGGCGGGATCACGGCGCTGGGAGCTAATGTCTTCAATATGGCGGTCATCGGCACTATACTCGCTTTCTATATCTTCTACGGGATAAAGACCATCCTGCCAAAGGGAAGAACGTACTTCCTCGCCTCCATCGCGGTAGCATCCTGGTGCTCGGTGATGCTGGCCTCGGGCGCGGCGGCGGCGGAGTTGGCCATATCCGGCACGACGCCGTTGAGCGTAGCGTTACCGGCAATGTTGGGGGTCCACGCCATTATCGGGGTCGGTGAAGCCGTAATAACCGTCCTGGTGGTCGGGGTGGTGCTCGCCGTGCGGCCCGATCTGGTCAGGGCCTACGATTATCAGCAACCCATACCCAGATTCGAAGAGGCGGGGGTGGGCTAGGATGGAGGCGCGCAAGAAGAGCATCTTGATCTTCACGTTTGCGGGACTGGCGGTCGCTATAGCCCTCGCGCTGATCGTCTCTCCCTGGGCCTCATCGTCACCGGACGGCTTGGAGAAGGTGGCGGAGGATAAGGGCTTTATCGAGAAGGCCGAGGAGACCGATCCCGCGTGGGGGAGTTCGCCTGTACCCGATTACGCCATGCCCGGGCTGGAGGAGAGCCACCCTGCCCTGGCTACCGCCCTGGCGGGGTTGGCGGGGACGGTGGCTATATTCCTCATCGCTTGGGGCCTGGCCCTGGTATTGAAGAAAAAGGAGGGTGAGGCGAAGGTGGAGGCCCCTGGAGGTCCCGCCACGGAATAGGCGGTGTGATCAGCGACAATGACCCACGTATTCCTGG
>CAYHAT010000426.1:0-2900 GCA_964354675.1 uncultured Actinomycetota bacterium
CCCGTGCGGGTTCGACTCCCGCCCCGGGCACCACCCTGTTTACCAGGGGTTTTATCCTGAGGGGTGAGGGGGAGGCTGACCACAGAATCGCCACTGTGGCTAAAATTGTGGCTAAAGTGTGGCTACAGGGTTTCGACATCATACTAAACAAAGAGCGGTAAATAGAAGAATCATTTAAGTAGTTGGTTTACTCCCTCGGCGATTTTCAAGGCCCCATCTAAAGGAACGGAAGCATAGGAAACGTCCTTTCCGATGCTGGTCACGATCTGCTCTGCCAGGCTTACGGGGGTTGCCTCGCTGTAAGTGAGTCTTGTGCCGGCGCCGTGCCGTGCCAGCCGATCCGCGATCACCTTCTGTTGCTCGAAATGCCCATCTAGCGGGAAATATAGAAAAGGTCGCCTGAGGGCAGTGAGCTCGAGGGTTGTAGTGCCCCCGCCTTGGGCTATCGCCAGGTCGCTCGCTGCTAGGTGTTTATAGAGATCCGGCACATAACCACGCACCTCGACCTCTTCCGGAACCGAGAGTGATTCCGGAGATATCAAGGGCCCGCACACCAGGATCATATGCAGATCCGGCAGTGTCTTGCGAACGTGCGTGAAGGCTTGGCCGCAGAGCTCCAGCAGTTCTTTTCCTACCGCGGTCCCGCCGACGGTGCATATGATCAACGGCTCATCCCCGTAACCCAATGACCTCCTGACTTCATCTCGATCGGCATATTCAGAAGGGTCGAACGGGAGGACATAACCCATATAAGTAATCCCGAGTGCCCTTGCGGCATCCCTGCGCTGCGGCAGCAGGAATCCGATCTTGTCATCGGGTATGTCATCTTCCTCCCCTACGAAGAACGTCGATTTCACTGGAGTGGGAATGATCCTTCTCAAAGTAGCTTCCCATACGCACTTCCAGAAGTAGCTGCCCGCGATGTCGAGCGGATTTTTCGTAAGAGCCATGAAGTTGTAAAAATCCAGGATTGCCACGAAGGGAGCAGGGGCCAGCCTACGCCAGATCGCCATCCCGATGAAGACATCGTAGCACTCGTCCCCGATGAAGAGTTCATAAGGTTCCGACCTGGCAATGCTTTTGAATACGATCATGTTGTGTACAAAGCTCTTTATCACCATAAACGTCCATTTCACCACGTTCAGCCGGTACCCATGCGCCGCCTTCGCTGCAACCAGGTTCTCATCCGCCCATTCCGCACTCTGGGGGACGATCTTCTCCCCGGCTTCTTTCAGGACGCGGCACACAAGCTCAGAGCCCAGCCACGAGATCTCCACCTCCGGGTCCAGGCGGCGCAGCTCTGCCGCGATGGCCATGTCTCTGGTCACATGCCCCAGGCCCATTGAGCCACTGATGTAGAGGATTTTCTTCATACGCGAACTCCACCGGTCATGAGTCCAGCCTCGCCAGGGCTTCCCGGGTGCGGGCGAGCCAATAGGCGTTGGGGCCGACCTCCATCTCATTCCACAGTTCCTCCGCCTTCTTCAGGCACTCAAATGCTTCCTCCCTACGGCCGGCAATCTCAAAGATCTCCCCAAGATATTGGTAACCACGGGCGATCTCATCACTGTTCAATTCCTCGGCCATTGCGATGCCCTGCCGGATATATCCCTCCGCAACCTCGACCTGCGACGGGTCCGCCTCTCCCATTATCCTCCCGAACACCAGCTTAGCCACCGCCTCGAAGGGTCTTGTCCCGAACTCCCGAGACTTAGCCAATGCCTCTTCAGCAATCTCCATGGCGCCATCCAGGTCTCCGGCAGCTGAACGTATCGGGGCTAGGAGAGTGCAGATAATGGGTACCATTGCGGGAAATCCGGATTGCCTCTGGATCTCCAGGCCCCTCTCCGCGTTGACGCGCGCGGTCTCATGTTCACCGAGCAGATAATATCCGCCGCCCAGAAGAGACAAGGAGGTGCCCAGGATAATCTCTACCCCTATATCCTCAAAGTGATCGACGGACTTGCGCGCGTGCTCTACGGTACCCTGCGCATCTCCCTCCCAATAAGATAAAAAGGAGTGGTAACATTCCACCCACCCCACCCCATAGGCGTCATCGACCTCGAGGGCGAGCCGGAGCCCCTTCTCCAGCAAGGCCTTTCCCTCCTCGAATGCCCCCATACACCCTAAGGCGAGCCCGCAACATCCGCATTGATTGACGAATACGTTTCTCCCGCCCGAGAAGAGCACTTTTTCGATACGCCGTTCCTCGAGGAGCTCGAGAACCCTACGGGACATGGCCGCCAATTCCAAGAAGCGGCCAGCAAGAAGCATGGCTAAACCGAGATCCATTGCATTCATGGCCATGGATTCGACATCGCCTATCCTCTCCGCCGTAGCGAAACACTTCTCCGAGTACCCCACCCCGAGGTGCATCTCTCCTCTCATCGCATGGTAGTGGCTCAATTTGCTATACACTGCTGCGAGGCACTCATCATCTGCTGATTCTCTGGCAAGCTCTTCCGCATCGTGAAGCATCTCGCGGCTGCCCTCGGGGAAACCGAGGAACAGCAGCGGATTCAGCATTGAGATGTAGACCACCATCTTCGCTTCCCTGTTTTCCTCGCTCTCGGGTCGGGTGTCCAGCACCTTGACGGCGTCCTTGTAAAACCGCACTGCTTCCCAGTTAGAGTAGCTCCTCGCGGCCTTGTCCCCGGAGAGCTTGAGGTAGAAGAGAGCCTTCTCGGTGTCATCGCTGCGGGAGTAGTGGTAGGCGAGGGTTTCGTAGAAGTCCTCCAGAGTGCCCTCGTAGAGTTGTTCTATGGCCTGGCCGACCCTGTTGTGGATCTCCCTGCGGCGCTTGAGCAGAAGACTATTGTAGGCGACTTCTTGGGTGAGGGCGTGCTTGAAGATGTACTCGGGCTCGGGGAAAAGGGTCTTCTCGTAGATGAACTCCAGGG
>CAYHAT010000427.1:0-2897 GCA_964354675.1 uncultured Actinomycetota bacterium
TCGCGATATTCGAAATGCCTCTTGAACGATGTTATAATATGTTGTCGTTTTCCGGTAATAACTACATGACCGAACAGCCGCGGTGGCGCGGGTGCGTATTTGGTTGCGAGCAACAGGGAGGTCGGTTCTACAGTGTTGATCCCTTACTACGACAAATCCCCACGTG
This sequence comes from uncultured Actinomycetota bacterium, assembly GCA_964354675.1. Classification (GTDB taxonomy): domain Bacteria; phylum Actinomycetota; class Geothermincolia; order Geothermincolales; family RBG-13-55-18; genus SURF-21. Next base: position 167 of record CAYHAT010000427.1, read on the forward strand.
TCTCACCCGAGGCTTTCCTGGCGGAGGGCTCCCAGCTCATAGGAGACGTGCGCGTGGGTGCCAACGCCAGCATCTGGTATAACGCCGTCCTGCGCGCGGACCGCGGCGAGATCGTAGTGGGGGATTATTCGAGCATCCAGGACTGCTGCGTCCTGCACGGACCGGTACATGTCGGCGATCACGTGACCTGCGGGCACGGCGCCATCCTGCATGGGGCCACCATAGAGGACAATTGCGTCATCGGCATGAATTCCGTGGTCCTCGACGGTGTGGTGGTGGGTCACGGCAGCATCATCGCGGCAGGAGCGGTGGTGCCGCAGGGCATGAACATACCGCCGCGTTCCATGGTGGTCGGGGTCCCCGCCAAAGTCACCAAGGAATTTCCCGAGGGGAACGAGCAAGTGCTGAAGGACATGGCCACCGCTTACTTCGATTTCGCACGTCCGCATATGACAGCTTAGACGTAGTAGATTCGCAGAAAAAGCGGGAAAAGCAGAGGAGGGAGACGTATGGAAGTGTTGGACAAGAAGCGCAGGGTCTACGTGCTCGGAGGAGGCATCTCCAAGTTCGCGGCTGAGCGCGTGGATGGGAACATGCGCGACTGGATCAACGAGGCGGTGATCGAAGCGCTGGAGGACTCCGGCACGCGCATCGAGGACATCGAGCACTCGACCACCAGTTACTTCAGCGACCATTTCGATAAGCAGTTGAAGGGGGGCGCCATCTTCCATGACAACATAGGGATGTGCCCCAAGCCCAACGTACGTGTGGAGGGCGGCGGCGGCACCGGTGGCCTCGCCATCCGTAACGCCTACGCCTACATCAAGGCCGGACTCTGCGATTCCATGATCATCTTCGGCGCGGAGAACATGGGTCGCCAGGTACCCTCAGACGTGGCCCAGCAGTTCATCGCGCTGGCCTCCGACACCGACTGGGAGGTGCAGGTGGCCGGCTTCTATATCGCCTACTACGCCATTATGATGGTCACCCATATGGAGAAGTACGGGACCAAGGAAGAACAGTTCGCCATGGTCAGCGTGAAGAACCACCGCAACGCCATGAGCAACCCCAAGGCCCACTACCCCATGGACATCACCGTGGACGACGTCATGAACTCGAAGATGATCACCTATCCCTACAAACTCCTCGATAACTGCCTGCTCTCCGACGGCGCGGCATCCATCGTCTTCGCCACCGAGGAATGGGCCAAGAAACACTCGACCACTTGGGAAAAGAAGCCCACCATCGAGCTTACCGGCACCGGCTGCGGCACCGATTTCATGCGCATGGCCGACCGTCCGTTCCCCTATCCGGGGATAACCCACTTCCGCGGCAAGAGGGAAGGCGCCGCGCAGGCCTACAAGATGGCCGGTGTGAAGAATCCTCGTGAAGACTTCGACTGCTTTGAGGTACACGACGCCTACTCCGGCGTCGAACTGGTCAGCTACGAGGACCTGGGCTTCTGCAAGGAGGGCGAGAGCGGCAAGCTCATGGAGAAAGGCGTGTTCGACCTGGGCGGCGAGCTCCCCACCAACACCTCTGGCGGCCTCATCGGCTTCGGCCATCCCGTGGGTGCAACCGGCATCGCCCAGGGTATCGAGGTGCTGCGCCAGCTGCGCCAGGAGGCGCACCCCAAGCGCCAGGTGGAGCTCAACTCCAAGCGCGGCGGCATGGACTCACACGGCGGCACGGGCACCTTCTGTGCCATCAACGTGTTCGAGAGGAGGGATTGACATGGGACTCGAACTGATCAGGAACCTCATGGATGTCTACACCGCAGAAGATCCCATGGCCTTCCAGCACCCGGATGGAGATCCCTATGCGGATTTCCGCGAGGTCATGCGCATCGAGTGGAAGATGGATTTCACCTACAAGCACGTGCTGGGTAAGTACTCCAAGTTCTTCATCGAGCTGGCCAATGGCAAGTTCGTGACCACCGAGTGCACCAAGTGCGGTAAGGTCTGGGCTATCCCGCGCCCCGTCTGCGCCGACTGCCTGGGCACAGCCCGTTGGAAGGAACTGCCGGGCACCGGCGAGCTGATCAGCTATTCCGTCTCCAACTTCGTGCCCGCTTTCATGAAAGTGGAGATCCCCTACGTGCTGGCCATCGTCAAGTTGGACGGGGCCGATACTCACTTCACCCACCAGCTCAGGAACTACGGTGACACCACTGATGCCATTAAGACTGGTATGCCGGTCAAAGTAGCCTACGCCACTGAACCGGTAGACCATCCTATGCTGCTGATGTGGTTCGAGCCAGCATAGGGAATAAGCTTCACCGCGAAGCGGTGATGCAACGGTCTTGCAGGGGAGGCATCGCCTCCCCTCTTTCCTTGTTGGAGATGAGAGCATTTCTGCTGTGATAATATGTTGTGTGATCAGCGTCAAAGTCAGATAAAACGGCCCCACTATCTCGCGAGCAATTCTGCTTATTGAGAGAATGTCTATGCGGGGATTAACGTAGAGGCGGTTGCTGAAGGAGAGGACATGAGAAAGGAGCTGCTCTCGATCCTGCGTTGCCCCTTCTGTATCGAGGGCGTCATGGTGCTCGAGGACGGATCCATGAACGGGCCGGAGGTCCGCGAAGGAACGATATCTTGCTGCGAGTGTGGCCGGGAATCTGCGATCGTGAATGGGATCGTGGACCTTCTAGTTGCCCCTGCTATCGAAGTGATGCAGGAGATAAAAGCCTGGGACGCGATGCGGCCGGCGCCGCCCGCGTCGGAAGAGG
>CAYHAT010000428.1:0-1532 GCA_964354675.1 uncultured Actinomycetota bacterium
TTCATCCAGGCGGCCATCATGACCTCGGGGGCCGCGGTGGGGGCCGAACTCCTACGCACCCGGGGCCAGAAGATCACCTACCTGCTCCTGCCCATGGCCGGGGCCTTCGCCTTCTCCATCATCTGGATCGCCTACTCGGCCATCTTCTCCAAGGCGGTGGGATGATGAGGCGCCGCAGGACCGCGAGAAGGATGGCCATACACGCATGCGGCGCTTTTTTCATCGCCCTTCTCCTGCTGGCCATGCTCCTCTCCCTGCTCCAGACCGGGCCGGCCCTGGCTCAAGAGGGGGATGTGTGGTTCACGGTCAAGCTTAGAGATTTTAATGACAGTGCCGAACCTCTTCCGCTTCCGCCATCTGAGCAGGATCGAGTTCTCACGAGATACTTAGGTGACAGGACCACGATAACCGTCTATAAAGACGGAGGAGCTTATGCGGAGACGAATGTTTCAGAACCGGACATCTACGGTGGAACCATTGAAGGACATCTTGAATTCGATGGCCGTTACAACAAAGAAAGCATGTCGATTTCCGGAAACGCAACGACGACCTCCAAAAAAACTATAGACCTGTACCAGGGCGCCGGGCCTCAAGTTGTTGTAACGTCGTTTAGGGGCACTCTCCAGGTACCGGTAACGGGTGACGCAACGCATGGGACGATGACCGGGACCGTGGAGGGATATTATGCTTCGGATTACGATGATTCAGGTTACCAGGCTAATTATACATTTACTGCCGTAACGAATGGGGACATTGTACAGGAAACCACAGAGGAGCCCGTCGAGGAAGACTACCTGGATGAGGGCTACCTCGATGAGGACTATTCGGACGAGGATTATCTCGATGAGGATTATTCGGACGAGGATTATTACGTGGAGGAGGACTACGAGGAAGACTACGAGGAAGACTACGAGGACGAAAGCTACGATTACGGCCTTGAAAGTGAATCCGAAGATGAGGGAAGCAAGATCCCCGGCCCCGGCAGCTGGTGGGAGTGGCTGATCGGCACGGTTATGGCCGGCGCCATCACCGCGGGGATCGGCCTTCTGAGCACGCTGTTCGGAGCCATCCCTCCCTCTGACGCCCCCCCGCTTGCCCCTACAGGGCCAGACGCGCCTCCCTCCCCAGGGGAGTCTATAGAACCGGGTATCGCAAGCGCCGCCGCGGGGATCGGCCTCGCGGGCACGACGTTCGGGGCCGCGCCTCCCCTCACCGTGGCCGGAGGAGTCGAGACGCCGCTATCGCCCTGGGCATCTCCGGAACCGCAGGATCCCGGTTTGGCGGCCGGTACGGTTGATCCATATAGCAACAGGCAGATGTTTCCCGTCCAGCCCGCGAGCATGGCCCCGGAGGGGCTCTATGACAGGATAACCGATCCGCAGAACTGGATCGATGCTGCACAGAGAGCCAAGGAGAAGACCTTCCAATTCGGTAATTGGGCATCCCAGACAGGCTCAGATATCGCAGGGTTTCCAGGAAAGAGGGCTAAGGAGATCTGGGACTACTGGGATAAGGTAGGCAAGTCCGATGCC
>CAYHAT010000428.1:1632-2892 GCA_964354675.1 uncultured Actinomycetota bacterium
AAAGAGGGCTAAGGAGATCTGGGACTACTGGGATAAGGTAGGCAAGTCCGATGCCCCGATCTCAAAGCTCTTCGAGGATGAGAAGGAGTACTGGAACAGATTTTCGGGCGAATAGTGAGCTCGTAGCAGGTAGGTCGAGGAGATGAGAGAAGCGACTGGGAAAGACCCCTTGGGAACGATGAAAGCGAGCGGGAGAGATGTGTTAGAGGGGTACGGGCTGAGAAGTCGGCGGATATCCATATGTGATTGCCGCATCGGACATTTCCCCTGAGGAGGGATGGCATGCACAAGTACACTTTTTACAGTTGCCCGGAAGATACTATGCGACCTTTGGGGATAGACCCCATACCGGTGCCCGTGCGCTCGGATAAAAGGGAGGAGATCTTCGGAGGGGAGAAGGCACGTCTGGATCTAATCGTGCAGGAACTGGGACTCTTTCTGTCCGAATATCCCGACCTGAACGATCTCTACGCCGGGACCATGGCGGCCCTGGCCTTGCTGGCGGGGGTCGAGGCGGGCTCGGAGGGAGATGCGGAAACGGCAATACGCTTGATGGAAAAGGGGCTGGAGGCCAACCCCGCCAGCCTGCTGCTGCGCTCCAACTACGCCATCATACTGCATCTTTTGGACCGGGGGGAGGATGCCCTGGAACAGTACGAAGTGGTCCTGGCCGACCCAGAGGGGCGGCAGAACCCCATGGTGCGCCTGCTGGCCGCCCGCCTCTATGCGGAGCAGGAGGAGTACCTGAAAGCCTACGAGCTGCTGGACGGCATGGCTAAAGGGGGTCCTGCCGACGATGACGATGCTTTCTGGAACTTCGTGGCCGAGATGAGGGTGCAGGCGGGAGTGGAAGAGGAAGGACCGGGGGAGACGTCTGACGAACCCCGCCGGGCCTTCTGCACCTCATGCGGCAATGAGCTCGTAGAGGGCATGAAGTTCTGCAAGGGATGCGGCAAGCCGGTGGCAGAGGTGTGGGAAAGCCAGCTCTCCTGTCCCGATTGCGGGGAAACCCTCCCGCCGGGAACGAGGTTCTGCCGCTCGTGCGGGAAACAGATGGCTGCCGGAGCTTCCGGGTCGCGTGCCTGCACCTCGTGCGGCAAGGAGCTCGTCGAGGGCATGAAGTTCTGCAGGGGATGCGGCAAACCGGTCTAACTCGAAAAACCGCGGCTGGAACGTCACCGACAGACTACCCTGCTCGAGGTTGAACCCCTGTCTTGAGAAACCGAAGTCTTAGATGGGCTGCTGATCAGTAGATGAAGA
>CAYHAT010000429.1:0-2873 GCA_964354675.1 uncultured Actinomycetota bacterium
CGGGATTCCTGCGTCCGCAGCGTTGCCAAGAGGTTGTTCCTTCTCTCCTCGTCCTGGCTCCCAAATATTTCGTCAAAGATCAGGATCGTGCTCTCGTGCACCTGGTGGAGCTCGGCAAGGTACCGTGAGAGGGCGATCCGTAAAGCAACAGCGATATCGTCCTGCTCCCCGCCGCTGAACCGTTCAATGGGGTAGTCGTTATCGATGTCGCGGACAAGGAGATTGAAGTCATTATCAAGGAGCACCTGTTCGTACCGGCCGCTCGTGATCTCGCTGATGATCCGGCTGACTTCTCCCTCAAGCCTGCTCCTGACAACCTGCATGAGGTAGATAACATACTCACCAATGATCTTTCTGGTCAGAATGAGCAGATCGATCTCTTCTTTGAGATCCTCAATCCGCTTCCTCAGATCCCTGATCTGTTCTTCAGTGCGCTGGTACTCTGCAATCTTCTCATTTACCTGATGGAGATGTTCGGTTGTTCTGGTGGTTTCCGTGTCCACGTTCCGGATGGCAGTAGTGATCTCCTCACGGGTGTTTTCCAGGGTTTCAATTTTCCTTGGATCGAAAGATGATTGTTCAATCTCCTTCGAGACCCGGCCAATCTCTTCCTGTTTCTGGTTTATCTGTCCTTCTAAGTCTGCAACCTGTTTCTTGAATATGGAAACCTGTGCAAGTTTTTCCCTGAGATCGTTGAACCGTTTCTGGTCGTTTTCCAGTCCTGCAACTTCCTGTTCGGCCTGCGAATAGACTTTTTCATCAAACTTCAGATCTATTATCCTCTGACTGAGCGATTGATAGGCCGCTTCCTTATCCTCCAGCTGTAAGAGCAGCTCTTTGAGATCCGCCATAAAACCATCGCGTACCTTGATCTTTTCGGTGAGGGATCGAATCTCGGAAAGGATCGGTTTCTGGGAATTTGTAGCATCTTTCTCTTTCTGGACGTGTTTCTGTGTATTGTGCAATCCTGATAATTCGTCATCGATACGCCGAATCTGTGATGAAAATTCTTCTTCGATGCTGGTATAATGGCTGCCAAGTTTCTGGCGGCAGAGCGGGCATATCCCGTCTGCTCCAGCTTTTTGTATCGTTTCCCAGTCCGAGAGGTGTTTCTTTTTTTCGCTTGCGAGACTCTGCTGTCGGGCTGAAAGTGTAGCCAGCGTATGAGTGATCTCTTCGTCAACTGATGCGGTATGCTGTTCAAGATTGTCATCACCAATCTCCGGTCCAATCTTCAGGGCTTTCCGTAATCCGGCTATGAAAGAATCTCTCTTCTCAGCATCCTTACCAAGCGCTTCAATCCTTTTCTTTAGCTGTTCAGCCCTTTTCCTTGTTTCAGAGCAGTCGCGTTCGGAGAACCGGGTCTCGGTTGTTATCCGGTCGAACTCCGCTTTCAGTTTCCTTAAGCTTTCAACGAATCGTTTCTTTTCCGGAAACGCGGATATCTTCTGTTCAAGCACCCTGTATCCCTGTTCTAACCGCGCCAGATCGATAAGTTTTGATCTGATGATGTCACGTTGTCTTACAAGGCCATCCTTTTCCTTTGACAGGGATTCCTGTCGCTCAATCAACCTCGTGTAATCTGTCCTTTGATCCTGATACTGCCGGAACTCTGCTTCGAAACGCTTTTTCTTCGCATCAAGATCGGCATGATGTTTTTTCAGTGAAGCAAGGGTGTGATTGAAGCCTTTGACCGATGCCTGAAGGGCAGTAAGGTCAATTTCACCTTGCTGCCTTGTTATCGCTTTCAGTTCGCCATCAAGAGAATGCAAAACTCCGGCCTTTACTTCAACGCGTTCCTTGAGGATCTTCTGGCTCTCCGTGTTCAGGAAATCGATGCCGAGGGCGCGCTGGAACCATTCCTTCCGTTTACTGGGATCTGATTCCAGTAATGTAAGGAGATCTTTCTGGGCGGCATAGATAGTATTCCTGAAATCTATCCGGCCCATGCCGATGGTTCGCCTGACCTCGGTTTCCACCTCCCTCACACCAGTAGCGTAGAGTTTCCCCTCTTTGTGGAATGTGGTCTTATTCGGGATGGTCTTTCCATTTTTGAAAGTACGAATGACTGTGTAATTATCACCGCCAAGCCGGAAGTCTAACCTCACTTCGCACTGCTCTTTTGGCGAGGCAAACGAGGAAATGATATAATCGCTTTGGAGACTGCCGGTCTTTTCAACACCGTAGAGTGCGAAAAAAATTGCCTCGACTATGCTTGACTTGCCCGTGCCGTTGTTGCCGAGGATACCCGTGATGCCGTCCCTGAACCGGATTTCCTCGCTTCGGAACCGCTTGAAGTTCTTCAGCACCAGCCGGTCGATGATCATTGCGCCTCCTCCCGGTGCTCCTCCATCACGGTTCGCAGAACTTCAAGACCGCATTTCCCGATAAACTCTTTTTGCCGCTGCGATATCTGCTGCTTTTCCAAATACGCGGAGAACTCCTGCAGGTAATCGATCAACCTGACATCCTGCTGGAGCGGGACGGGCCGGTCCTCTTCTTCGGATTTCACCCGGATCTTCAGGTCGAGCAGCTGTTCGCGGATGCCAGCAAGGTCTTTGGTATCGATTCCTTTGCCGTGCTCGCGGGAGAGGCCGTCGAGCGTCACCTGCGCCATCGCGTGCCGGGGCACATTCTGCTTAGTAACCCTTGCGATGATCTCTTCCGTGATATCCCCGGGGTGCACCCCTTGGCATTTGATGGTGCCGTGATCGATCATCGGTGTCTTCGGGAGGTCAAGGTGCTTTACCGTGTGACGGCCCGGGTCAACCAAGAGACCGCCCTTCTCGTCCGCGATCTCGCTGTAGGTGAGGTACTCAGTCGACCCGGAGTACCACGCATTGTCCGTGATCTGCGATTGCCGGTGGTAGTGC
>CAYHAT010000430.1:0-2849 GCA_964354675.1 uncultured Actinomycetota bacterium
CCTATGGGGGTCTCCAGGGAGACCGGCTCCTGGGAGACCTTGATGATCTCCCGCACCTTCTCCGGGGTCAGTTCCATCTGCTCGGCTGTCTCCTCCGGAGTCGGCTCCCGGCCCAACTCCTGCAGGAGGTTTTTCTGCACCCGGCTGAGCTTGTTGATGTTCTCCACCATATGCACGGGTATGCGGATGGTGCGGGCCTGGTCGGCTATGGCCCGGGTGATGGCCTGCCTGATCCACCAGGTCGCGTAGGTGGAGAACTTATAACCCCTGCGGAAATCGAACTTCTCCACTGCCCTGATAAGGCCCAGGTTGCCCTCCTGGATGAGGTCGAGGAAGAGCATGCCCCTCCCCACGTAACGCTTGGCGATGGACACCACCAGCCTCAGGTTGGCCTCCACCAACTTGCGCCTGGCCTCCTGGCCGGTGCGCTCCTGCCTCCTTAATGCCCGCAACTCCTCCCGGGATAGCTTATCCCCCTTATCCCGCAGCCTTGTGGAGGCTTTCTCGCCCGCTTCGTTCTTCTTGGCAAGGTCCACCTCCTCGCCCCTGGTGAGCAACGGCACCTTCCCTATCTCCTTCAAATACATGCGAATAGGGTCGTCTGCCTGGGTTTTCGTCGCTGTCTTCATGTCTTTATCCTGCATTTCATATGAGCCTCCTAGTGCTGTTATCTTACCATCTTGCGGGAAGTTATGGGGCCGGGTCTTCGTTCTTCGGTAGGAACCGAAGAACGAAGACCCGGCCCCATCCGCTCCCATCCGCTCTTCCGCTCCGGTGGTCGGGTGGTTGGAGAACCGAAGAACGAAGACACGGCCCCTTCCGCTCCCTTCCGCTCCGTCACTACGAATAACGGCGGTATGTCATTGCGAGGCGGCGCAGCCGCCGTGGCAATCCCCCCCTCTAAGAATCCACGCCCCAAGTGAAGGTGATCCCAATTAAAGGGGATCGCTTCGCTTGCGCTCGCGATGACAAATACGCGCTACCCCAAGATTCTCCAGGTATTTTGCAGGTCTGACCCCGCGTGCTCCGAGCCTTGCCCGCCTTGCCTTATGCTTCGTATCGCTTTGCTGACGTCCGCCTTGGATATATAGTGTAGGGGGGCTTATCAACATTCCAAATGCCCGGTACCGCTTCGCCAAGGAAAGGGGTTGTCATGTCCGACCTGAAAAACACCGTGGAACTCAGCCTGCCCATGGACGCCAACTTCCGCTGGTCGGTGGGATCCTATATGGAGAGGTTCTTCGCGGGGCTGGGTGAGAAGAAGCTGGTGGGTATCCGGTGCCCCCGGTGCGCAAAGGTCTTCGTCCCTCCGCGCATGATCTGTGAGCACTGCTTCGCCGAAACGCAGGAATGGGTGGAGGTGGGTCCCAAGGCCGTGGTCGTTGCCTTCACCATAGCCCACGTAGAGGTGGACGCAAAGGCCGGCGGCCTGCGCGACCTGGAGGAAGCGGCGGTCATCGCCCTCATCCAGCCCGAGGGGGCCGACTCCGCCTTCGTCCACCGCGTGCGCGAGGTACGGCCCGAGGACATGCGCGAGGGGATGGCACTGGAGCCGGTGTGGGCGGCGGAGCCCGCCGGGGACCTCGCCGACCTCCTCTGTTTCCGTCCCGCCGAGGGAGGGAGGTGAGCGCATGGCGACCTTACCCGGAAGAGTGGCCATCGTGGCAACCGCCCAGTCCACCTACGAATGCCCCAAGGACAGCTCCCGCGAGATGATGGTCTTCGACGTGGTCCACGAGCTCCTGCGCAAGGCGGGCATCACCAAGCGCGACGTGGACACCATCATCAGCGCCCAGAACGATTACCTGGAGGGCAGGACCATCTCCAACATGCGCACCGTCGGCCCCCTGGGGGCGTACCTCAAGGACGAGTCCAAGGTGGAGATGGACGGGGCCTGGGCCCTGCTCTACGCCTACGCCCGCGTCCTCTCCGGCAACCACGACATAGCCCTGGTGGCCGGAGAGAGCATGGCCTCCTGTTATCCACCCTACCTGCCCGCCACCTGGGCTCTTGACCCCACCTTCGACCGGCCCCTGGGCCTGCTCAACGAGCTCTCGGCCGCCGCCCTGCAGGCTGGTTATTATATCCAGGCGGGCGGTGCCAGCGAGGAACAAATAGCCGGCGTAGCAGCCAAGAATCTGGATAATGCTTCCAGGAACCCCTACGCTTTGCGCAGGATGCCCGGCGTCACCGCCGCGGACGTCATCTCCTCCAAGGTGCTCTACTCCCCCATCCACGAGCTCGAGGCCTTCCCCTTGACCGACGGCTGTTGCGCCCTGCTGCTGGCCTGTGAGGAAAAAGCAAAGGAGATGACCGACAGGCCGGTGTGGCTGGCGGGGGTAGGCTCCTCCTCCGACACCTACTTCCTGGGGGACCGCGACCTCGCGGCCTCTCCCTCCCTGGAGCAGGCGGCCGCGGCGGCGTACAAGACGGCCGGCATCAAGGACCCGGCAAAGGAAATAGACCTCTGCGAGCTTTCCGAGAACTTCGCCCACGAGGAGCTCATCTTCTACGAGGCCCTGGGTCTGTGCCCCAAGGGCAAGGGGGGTGAATACCTGGAGAGTGGCGCCACGCGCATGCAAGGCTCACTCCCCGTGAACCCCTCCGGTGGGGCGCTCGCCGCCAACCCGGTGTGCGCCACCGGCCTGGCCCGCGCGGCCGAGGTTGCCCTGCAGCTGCGCGGTGAGGCGGGAGAGCACCAGTTGCCGCAACCTGTCAACACCGCCCTGGCCCACGGGCAGAACGGGCTGTGCGCCCAGCACAACATCGTATTCATCCTGAGGTCATCCGAGGCCGAGGAGGTGAGGGCATGAGAAACGTAGCCACAACCAGCCCGGGCATCCCAAGGC
>CAYHAT010000431.1:0-2841 GCA_964354675.1 uncultured Actinomycetota bacterium
GAGCGGATGCCGTCAATGAGCTTGCCGGTGATGAAAGCCACTACCAAGTCGCTTTTCAGGCAGACGGGAGCCTTGCGAGGGATGGGGCTATTATTGAAGACCAATACCTGGGGCATGATCGCCAACAAGCCTAAGTGGCACCCTGAATACTTCGATATCAAAGACGAGGAAGAGGAACAGGTCTACAGAAAATACTTCAAGCTGCTGGCACCCATAATCATGATGTATGAAAACCTGCAGCGACAATATGGGGAATACCTGGCAGATGAGATAATGGCCAGTATGGCCATCCCCATGCAACTTGCATTGTATCCCCAGTTCGGTTGGATGCCGGAGGACAGAACAGATATGGAAGAGTGGAGGCAGGTGACAGCAGACGCATATGGCAACAGGGCCTATGAGTGTACGCAATGGATAGCCAAGGACAAGACCGAATTCAGAATGCATTGGACGAAATGCGTTCCTATAATGATATTCAAAGCTTACGGTCTACATGCATATGCTGAGAATGCATGTCTGGTGGATCATGTATACATGGTTTGTCTTGCACCCCAGATAATCTTCAGCAGGGCACACACCATTGGAGCGGGTGATTCCTACTGTGATCACACGATCAGGCTTCCCTTGGACAAAGACGACAGAAAAGAGGAAGCGGACTACGCTGAGTGCCTGAAGGTAAAAGGAGGCAGGGAAAGAGTCCGCCACTGGGAAGAAGTATACAAGAGATTTGGCGACTTCAGACTCTAGCTATAGGAAGGGAATAGTCAAACAAGAGCGAGGCCTTTCGGCCTCGCTTGGTTTGCTGGCTCCCCGTAGTGGACGAAGTTAGAACCAGGATATATAGACTGAGCAGGGAAATCATTGTTCCGACCATGTCCTAGAATACCTGAATCTGCAAGACATGATGGGGGGATATGGTAGCTTGAACGTTTCATTCTATCAAGTAGAGGGTAGAAGAATGGCATCAAGAAATGCATTTGGGAAATGCCAGCAAAGGATGAGCTACGGATTCAGGCACGGACACCTCTCTCGAGAAAGGATAGGACAATGAGCAGCGATATCTTTGCGCCAGTCGTCCGCCCCGAATTACCAGAAGGGGTCGGGCTGGAGAGGGACGTCTACGTACCCATGCGAGACGGCGTCAAGCTGGCCGTCGATATCTACAGCCCCGTCACGGAAGGGAAGTATCCCGCCATACTGTCGGTGTCTCCCTACATCAAGGACATCCAGCTGTGCCTGCCCCTTCTATCCCATTCCATCGAGGCGGGAGCCACTGGTTTCTTCGTCCCCCGAGGGTACGTGCACGTCATCGCCAACGCAAGGGGCAGCGGCCGCTCCCAGGGGCAGCTCTCCCTCTTCAACCAGAACATGTGCCAGGATGGGTACGACCTGGTCGAATGGATATCCGCACAGCCGTGGTGCAACGGCAACGTGGGCATGCTGGGCGATTCCTTCTTCGCCATCATCCAGATGCTGGTGGCCAGCACCAGGCCCCCGCACCTCAGATGCATCGTCCCCTATGACGGCCTGACCGACCTGTATAGGGATGGGATCTTCCCCGGCGGGCAGTTGAAGAGCTGGTTCATCTCCATGTGGCTCATGGATACGCTGCAGCAGGCCATGTGGCCTGGACCGGTCGAGGGCAAACTCCCGCCCGCCGAAGATATCAACGAGATACTGTCCATGCCCCATGACGGGCCCTTATACTGGGAGAGGTCCGCCTGGACCAAGATCGACCAGATCGAGACGCCCATGATGCAGCTCGTGCCGCTCAGCCTTCTGCATTCCCGCGGCCAGCTCTGGGCCTACCCCAGGTACAAGGCGCCCAAGAAGCTGGTGGTCACCCCCCGCACCGACTTCTTCTTCGAGCACGTCATGTTCAACCTGAGCCAGCCCCTGAACGAGCACATCCTGCGCTGGTTCGACTACTGGCTGAAGGGCGAGGACACCGGCATCATGGAGGAGCCGGAAGTGGCCATCTTCGACAAGGGGAGCGGCCAGTGGAGATACGAACGGGAATACCCGCTCGCCAGGACCGCATGGACCAAGTATTTCCTGCGCGGTAACCCGGAGGGACCCGCCACCTCCGCGCCCTGGGGGCTGATCGGCCCCGCGGCACCCGGGGAAGGCGAGGAACCGGACAGCTATGCGACCCCCGACCTGCCCCTCGTTCTAGCGGGCCAGACCGTTATGGCGTTCGCCTCGGAACCGCTGCAGGAGGACCTGCGCGTCTGGGGGCCGGCGAGCGCCGTGCTGTACGCCTCCACGACCACGACGGACACCGTGTGGTTCGTCAAGGTCGGCGAGGTGAAGCCGGACGGTCAGACCGAGCTCTTGAGCGAGGGATACCTGAAAGCCTCCTACCATGCGGTTGATGAGAGCCGCTCGGCCCCGGGGCAGCCGTTTCATCCCTTCGACAGGCGGGAGTATCCGGAGCCCAGGCGGGTGTACGAGTTTCAGCTCGAGTTGATGCCCATCTTCCATACCTTCAAGGCGGGGCACAAGATATGGGTGCAGATCCAGAGCGACGATATCATGTTCCAGACCCCGCTTCATACCGTCTATACGAGCGAGCTGCTGCCCGTGCCGGGCACGAACACCGTCTACCACGACGCGGAGCGCCCTTCGCACCTGCTGCTGCCCGTGATACCGGATGCTCCCGAGATCCAGCCGGTGGAACCGCCTCTTTCCGAGGTACGCTGGCCGCTCTGATCCCGGCGAAAATGAAATAATTTCAAATTTAAGAATAGAATCAAAGGAACCATCTGAAAAATCAACTTGATATATCCATCTTGAAATAGAGCGAGGCCTTGCAGCCTCGCTTGGTTTGCTGGCTCCCCG
>CAYHAT010000432.1:0-2379 GCA_964354675.1 uncultured Actinomycetota bacterium
AGAAGAGCCTCGGGTGGGGGCGATCATCTGCCGTTGCGGCTCCAACATCGGCGGCTTCGTGGACGTCCCGGCGGTGGTCGAGTACGCGAAGGAACTGCCCGGCGTGGTCTGGGCGGAGGAACGCCTCTACGCCTGCTCGCAGGACGCCCAGGATTGGATACGCCAGGTGGTGGAGGAGAACGACCTCAACCGCCTGGTGGTGGCCTCCTGCACGCCCCGTACCCACCAGCCGCTTTTCAGGGAGACCCTGCAGTCAGCGGGGGTGAACAAGTACCTCTTCGAGATGGCCAATATCCGGGAGCACTGCTCCTGGGTGCACATGCAGGAGCCGGAGAACGCCACGCGCAAGGCCCAGTACCTGGTGAAGATGGCGGTGGAGAAGGCGCGCCGCCTGGAGCCCCTGGCGGAGGGGGAGAGCGGCGTCATCCCGCGTGGCCTGGTCATCGGGGGAGGGGTGGCGGGCATGAACGCAGCCGCCGGCCTGGCCGCGTCCGGCTTCCAGGTCTACCTGGTGGAGAAGGAAGACGAGCTGGGAGGGCTGGCGCGCAACATCCACTTCAACCGCAAGGGCGAAGACGTGCAGGCCTATTTGAAAGGATTGGTAGACAAGGTGGAGCGTGAGGAGCTGGTGACCGTGTTCACCGGCCACAGCGTGGTGGACGTGGGCGGGTTCGTGGGACAGTTCAAGACCCTCATCCGGGACGCTGCAGGCCGGGAGACCCTGCTGGAGCACGGGGCGGTCATCGTGGCCAGCGGCGGCGGGCAGTACCAGCCCACGGAGTATCTCTATGGTGAGGACAACAGGGTGCTCACCCAGTGGGAGCTGGAGAAAAGGATCGCCGCGGCGGACCCGTCCCTGGCGGAGCTAGAGCGCGTGGTGATGATCCAGTGCGTGGGCTCCCGCGAGGAGGAGCGCCCCTACTGCTCCAAGGTCTGCTGCACCGAGGCCGCGAAGAACGCCCTGGCACTGAAGGAGTTGAGCCCGCGTACCGAGGTGTTCGTCCTCTACCGCGACGTGCGCACCTACGGCTTCCGCGAGGACATCTACCGCGAGGCGCGGGAGAGGGGAGTGGTCTTCCTGCGTTTTGACGACGACGTGCGCCCCGACGTGCGCGATGTGTCGGGCACCCTGCAGGTGAGGGTGGAGGACGCCAACCTGGCAGGGGAGATGGTGGTGTTCAACACGGACCTGGTGGTGCTCTCCACCGGCATAACGGCCAACCCGGACAACGCCGAGCTGGCACCCATGCTCAAGGTCCCCCGCAACGCCGAGGGTTTCTTCCTGGAGGCGCACATGAAGCTGCGCCCGGTGGATTTCGCCACCGACGGGGTGTTCGTGTGCGGCCTGGCCCATGCCCCCAAGTCCATCGAGGAGTCGGTGGCCCAGGCGGCTGCCGCTGCGGCGCGCGCGGAGTCTATCCTGTGCAAGGAAAAGATCGTGACCGAGGGCGTGGTGGCGACCGTTGATGCCGACAGGTGTTCCGGCTGCCGCATCTGCGTGCAGCTCTGCCCCTTCGAGGCGGTCACCTACGACGAGGAGAAGAGGGTGGCGGTGGTCAACACCTCGCTGTGTAAGGGTTGCGGCACCTGTACCGCCGCATGCACGGCGGGGGCCAGCCGGTTGCAGGGCTTCCGCTCCGACCAGATATTCGAGCAGATCGAGGCGGCGGCATCCGCCTGGCGGGACTGAGGCGGGGAGGTGAGGGCCGTGACTGAAGATATGAAGAAGAACGACAAGGACGAGATCCGCATCCTGGCCTTCCTGTGCAACTGGTGCTCCTACGCCGGGGCAGACCTGGCGGGGGTATCCCGTTTCCAGTACCCGCCCAACGTCCTGGACGTGCGGGTTATGTGCACCGGAACCATCTCTCCCTATTTCGTGATCAAGGCCTTCCAGGAGGGCATGGACGGGGTGCTCATCGCCGGCTGCCACATCGGGGACTGCCACTACCTCAAGGGCAACTACATGACCGCCAAGCGTTTCGGAGTGCTGCGCGAGGCCTTGAAGTTCCTGGGCCTGGAGGAAGGAAGGCTGCGCCTGGAGTGGGTGTCGGCGGCGGAGGGAGAGAAGTACGCGGAAGTAATACGCTCCTTTACCGCGGAGGTCAAGGCGCTGGGACCCTCGCCGCTGCGCAAAAAAACAACGGCGAAGGCGGAGGTGGGAGCATGAGCGACCTCGCGAAGATCATCATGTGCCTGACAGGTGGCCATAACTTCCATATGAGCGCTTTCAAACTTGAGCGGGCACCTGAAGGTTGCCACGCTGCGCTCACTGCGTTCGCTCCGCTCGCAATGACGGTCAGTATGGGAACGCGGCCGGGAGGGGTGGGAGCATGAGCGACCTCGCGAAGATCATCATGTGCCTGACAGGTGGCCATA
>CAYHAT010000432.1:2479-2817 GCA_964354675.1 uncultured Actinomycetota bacterium
CAATGACGGTCAGTATGGGAACGCGGCCGGGAGGGGTGGGAGCATGAGCGACCTCAAGACCATCGTCAGGGAAAAACTCACAGGCGGCGCCGACGCTTTTCTCTGCCTCAAGAACGAGGAGGGTACGACGCTGCCCGCGCTCATCACCGATGCTGACTCCCCCGAACTCGAGTTGGTAGAGGTCGGGGATTCTCGTTACCCCCTGGGAAAGATACTCATCAACCTGCTGCGGGAGTACCCGGACAAGAGGTTTGCCGTCCTGGTGCGCGGCTGCGACGAGCGCGCCCTCATCGAGCTCTCCAAGCTGGAGCAGGTGGACCTGGGCCGCCTGGTCATGG
>CAYHAT010000433.1:0-2801 GCA_964354675.1 uncultured Actinomycetota bacterium
CATCTCCCGCTACCCACACTTCTCGGAGAAGAACCACAAATAATTGGTGAAAAGGACGCTGTATTTATAGGGAAACAACCAGTATATAACCAGGGCTCGCAATATGCATATATTGACAGCGACATCGAAAATTAACAATCAGAGGGAGAATCTGCAGACCTGATCAGCAATCAACATTCAAGGCAATGGCTGAAAGGAATGCCATATTCTGGTGACCACAGGAGAGGGTCCCCCGTGAAGGGGTTTATCTGATGGCGGGTCTCCGATATTGGCTAAGAAACTCCGTGCATTGCCCTTGATCAGTCAAAGTAGGAGTCGAGGTAGCCGGCCTCGTAACCGGATTGCCAGCCTTCCCGGTAGGATTTACTGCAGCCGGACGTGTAGTTATCAATCATCGCCTGGCCTGGTTTGGGCTCATAGTAATACTCTACCGCTGCCTGGTCGTAATCTCCCTGCATCTGGCCAACACGATAGCCGTCTTTCCAGCCTACTTCGTAGTCCCCGATACCCTCGCCCTCTTCTTCCCCGCCGCCTTTCTGCGGGATCTGGGAATCCTCGTACCAGTCGAGGGCCTGGGCCTGTCCCTGCTCGGCGGCATTCCAGGCATATTTGTATCCTTCACTGAAACCGACCTTGTAGCCCGCCCGATAGTTCCGGTTGTAGCCGGAGATATCCTTCAGGGACGGGGAGTACTCGTCGCCGTTACGATAGTCGGTATACCCCTCATCCCCGCCGGAGTTAAAGCCATTGCGGTAACCAGCGATATAATCGGGATCGCTGGTGTCATAATCGATCTCCGAGGCGGTGTTGTAACCCTCGCTATAGCCGGTGCGGTAACCCTCATCGAAACCGGCCTTGTATGCCGAGCTGTAACTGCCCGCGGGCGTGGGAGGCGCATCGTTTGGCTCCGTCCCGCTGTTGGCATCTGCCCTTCCCTGCTCGCGGCCATACCCATATCCTTCATTCTTACCCTGGACATAAGCGGGATTGGACGTTGCCTTGCTGAAAGGGCTTTTACCCTTGGCGCAACTGCAGGCGCAGATGCAGAGGGAGAGCAAGAGGGCAACTATGAAAACCGCTGCCAGCCTGCGCATGCCAAACCTGCTTTCATGCGGAGCATGGAGGGCCGTATAAGCTGGTATCCCCCATGCACACCCATCCGATATCATTATTCTATCATCTATTAGCAGCCGCATCATAAACATAAAGGTCCTTATCCAGGTCGACTCGAATTGAAAGAATACGCCGGTGACCGTTTACCACTTTCTGGTTACCGTCGGGCAGTTGTAACCATCCGTTCACGAGATTTATGTTCACTGAAAGAAGATATAGTCCAATAATAATAGTAAGGTCGATGCAGGCAAAAGGAGCTCACGAAGTGAAAACAATAGCCTACATCGAGGACGATTCAGATATGATCGACCTCGTGTCCATTATCCTCCAGAAGCACGGCTATAAAGTGGCCGGTTTCACCGAGAGTCGGGAGATATTGCCTCGCCTGGAGTCCGTAAAGCCCGAACTCATCCTCCTCGACCTGATGATGCCCCACGTCGATGGCATCGAGGTATACGAAGAGATCAAGAGTCAGGAGGGGATGGACGAGGTACCGATAATCATAATCTCGGCCATGAAGAGAGCAGTGGAGGAGATAGAAAGGGAGGGAAAGATCAAGGTAGAGGCTTGCCTGGCCAAACCTTTCACCATCAGCGAACTACTCGGCACCGTTAACCGCATAATCGGAAACACTTGAAGGTGCGATCTTTCCGTGCGTCATCCTACCTCAGGAGAGGGTCTCTCGATCTCCACTCGCTCGAATCTTGGTCATTATCTCTTCTACAAGGCCTAGGAGCTGCTCTTTTAACTGCCGGGGATTTATATACTTGATCATTACGACCGGCCATCTTGAGATATCATCAGGAAAATCCCGAACTCTTCCCATGCATACGGCGAGCCAATACAGGTCAAATCCGGGGTCCTTCTTTGCGGCGGCCCGTATGAGTTCCCAGATATCCTCCCTCTCAAGGATAAAAAACAGGTCTATTGCATCCCTTGGTTCTGCTCTTCCGAAAAAAGCAAGCAATTTATCGGTGACGATGTCTTGGTAGCCATTTACTTTCACCTCGAGGTCGGAGTCGAGCGGTTCTCCAAATCGATATGGAGAGTCATAAGCCAGCTGAACCTTGGTTGTTTCTGCCCCCGTCCCCAGTTCATATTCTACGTATGATTCAAGACGCCGAATAACGCTCACCGTGAAGTTTCCCTCCAATTCTTATTCTAAGATGCGGGAGAAGGGAAGAATAAGCCCGTTTTCAAGGGTGAAGAGACCGAGGTCTAATGATTTACGATGCGCCAGATAGAAGTCCGCTAATGCTGTCCCTCCACTTAAATAGAAGGACTCCGCATCAGGTACATTCGAAAAATATGCAGGATCTCCCTTTGGATATCAGTGACTATGCCCTTACTTGATAGCATTGAAGTAATCTTCCCACAATGCGGCTATTTCCTCGGGAAGATCCAACTCTGGCATAAGAGATTTGACCTTATTCAACAAAAACCGGCTTCTGACTCGATAAGGTTTTCTTAATCTCCCCTAAGTCCTTCATCCCGACCCCCCTGCTACCTGGAAACTTACATAAATTGTACCTCATTCGAGAGACGAGGAATTCAAGAATAGGTTCGAATCCAGCGGTTCAAACCACTTTGTGAAAACCAGGTTTTCTTAACCTATATGGAACATAAGTATTGTAGGTTCTTCTCCGAGAAGTGTGGGTAGGAGTGTGATAATGGTAAGTTACCTTTGG
>CAYHAT010000434.1:0-2796 GCA_964354675.1 uncultured Actinomycetota bacterium
TCCTACCCACACTTCTCGGAGAAGAACCTATATTTAAAACCGAAGATCGAAGACACGACCCCTTCCACTCTGTCTGCAGGCTAGAAAACCGAAGATCGAAGACACGACCCCTTCCAGGCCCCTTCCACTTGTCGCTCTCAATAGGTGTCATTGCGAGGCGCCGCAGGCGCCGTGGCAACCTTAAAGCGCCCGTTTCTCTCCATAGGTGCTTGTGTGGATATATGACCACCCTCCCTTGTGGGTAGCGTGGTTGTGGTACTTATCCGGGCTCGAAGTGTACACCCAGGCACGTTACGGGTTTGGGCCCAAGTGTGCCCAGCAGTTATTTTTTGATAGCGGTGATGATACGGTAGCCGAAGTCCTGTGGCGGTATGGGGATGACCTTGAAGCGACCCAGGCCGGCTGCGGACAGGGTCTCCCTCCACACCTCGTCGGTGGTGAAGTACTCTCCCTCTTCCCTGATCACGGCGGGGATGTCCCCGATGTGCAGGAGCATGGTCTCGAAGGCGCCGTGCTCCAGGTCGTAGAGGGACTTGCCTACCATTTTCTGGATTATATCCTTGCAGCGCTCGGGGTCGTCTATGGGTCCGGTGACGTCCGAGAACATGTCGGTATAGATGAGCCTGCCTCCCGGCTTGAGCACCCTGGCTATCTCGGCGGCGCAGGCCGCCCGCTCGGCCGGGGGAACGTGATGCAGGGCGAGGTTGGACATGAGGCAATGGATGTAATCCGCCGGCATGGGCATCTGCACCGCCGTGCCTATGGCGATGTGCACGCTGGGATGGTCCTTGAACCTCTTCATGCTTGCCTGCACCATGCGCTCGGACGGGTCCACCCCGTATATCTCGGCGTCGGGATATTCCCCGGCGATGCGGGAGATGAGGGTGCCGGAGCCGCATCCCAGGTCGAGCACCCGCTTGCGGTTAGTGTCGCCGATGAGCTCGATCATGATGCGCATGGCGTCGGCGTACATGGGGTCCTTGGCGAAAAGGGTGTCGTAGTCCCCCATGTATTCGTCCCAGTAACCCAACAGCTCCTCCTTATGGGGTCGTGTCTTCGATCTTCGGTGGGGTCAGGTTTTAACCTGACCCCACTTCCCATTACTTAAGTCAACAGTCGGGGTTAAGTAACCGAAGATCGAAGACACGGCCCCCTTCATCAGTCCTTAAAAGCGCGGGAGAGCTCGACCACCTTGCGGTACTCCTCCACCTGGCGTTTCTTTTCCTTCTTGTTCCAACCCAGCTCGCGGCCCAGCAGTTCCGCCACCTTGTCCGCGCAGCCCAGGCCTTGCTCCCGGTCCTCGTAGTAGATGAGGCTGCGCCGCACCATGAAATCGCTTAAGGTGACCACCATCTCCTCGCGGGCGGAATAGACGACCTCGGCCTCGATGTAAGGTATGCCGTCCCCCAGCCTCTTCGCCGCTGAGCCGCCCTCCGAGATCATGCCCAGGACTCGCACCGCTCCCGTACCCAGTAGCTGCAGCTTGGATATGATGTCGTCGTCCAGGCGGAGGTCCCCGGCCAGCCTTTCCAGGCGCTTGGAGAAGTCGATGCCGTCCTTGCCGAACACCGGTGCCTTCTTGGTCACGCATTTCGTTACCGGCGTACCGAAACGCTCTCCCAGGCGCTTGACCGCGAGGTCCACGAGCTCCTCGGCCATGGAGCGAGCGGTAGTGAGCTTGCCCCCCGCGATGGAGATGAGCCCGGAATGGCTCTCGTAGATGCTGTGCTCGCGGGAGACCTGGCTCTCCTTCACGTCCTTGCACACCTCGGCGCAGACCAGGGGCCGCAGGCCGGCATAGGTGCTGATGATGTCGTCATGGTCGAGGTTCGCCTTCGGCAGGGCTTTGTTCGCCGCCTCCAGGATATAGTCGACGTCCTCCCGCGAGGCGTGGATAGTGTCGTAGTCGCCTGAGTAATCCGTATCCGTGGTGCCTACGAGGGCGTAATCTCCCCAGGGGACGAGGAACATCATGCGCTTGTCCGCGGGCGAGATGACGGGCATGGCATTGGTGGCCTTGACCTTTTCCCAGGGCACGATGATGTGGGAGCCCTTGGTCGGGCGCAGCTTGGGGATGGCCTCGGGGTCGTCGAGGCGGCAGATGGCGTCGGTCCATGGTCCGGTGCAGTTGAGGATCATCCTCGCTTCAATGTCGAACTCCTCCCCGCTCACTTCATCACGCATGCGGGCTCCACTGGCCATGCCGTCCGCATGCAGAATATCCACCACCTGCGTGTAGTTGAGGCAGCATGCGCCTTCCAGGTGAGCCGACTGCACGTGGGCGAGGGTGAGGCGCGCGTCGTCGGTGGCGCAGTCATAGAACTGCCCCCCTCCCCTGAGGCGCTCCCGGTCCAGTGCCGGCTCCACCTCCAGGATGTGTTTGGGCCCGTGCAGCTGGTGGTTCTGCACGTTGCGGAAGAGGGCCAGGAAATCGTACATCCACAGCCCCATGGCGATGATGGGAAGCGGGGCTTTGTCCCCCTTGTACACCGGGAAGATAAAGGACTGCGGCCAGACCACGTGGGGCGCATTGAGCAGCAGGCGCCTCCTCTCGCGGCAGGCCTCGAAGACCAGCTTGAAGTCGAACATCTCCAGGTAGCGCAGACCGCCGTGCACCAGCTTGGAGGAACGGGAGCTGGTGCCGAAGGCCCAGTCGTTCTTCTCCACGATGGCCGTGGAAAAGCCCCTGCGCACCGCGTCGCGCGCGGCACAGGCTCCGGTTATCCCTCCCCCGATGATCAGGACGTCAAAGACCTTGCCCTGGGCTTCCTTTATCTGGTCTTTCCTCTGCTGCGA
>CAYHAT010000435.1:0-2766 GCA_964354675.1 uncultured Actinomycetota bacterium
AAGCCCTCCAGCGCCGATGGTACTGCTCGGGAGACCGTGTGGGAGAGTAGGTCGCCGCCGGAACACTTTTAAAAAGGGCCGGGAAACCGGCCCTTTTTTGCTGTTCACATTGGGCTGACCACCCTCATCTGCAGGAAACGGGCCCTTCAATCCCTCGCGACCGGGCCGGGCTCTGTGAGGACCATCATGGAAGTGCCGGGCGCAGTATTTGCGATCTCAATACCTCCACTTCGCGGATGTTCTTGCTTCCATCCTCTCAAACGCTGGAGTAAGGCGGATATCTACACATAGCATGGTATCCCGGAGGCAGACTCACGGGCACGTCACCCGATCTGCCTGTTCCTCTAGATGGGCTTTCCCACCGTGTTGATCTTGAAAACCTTATACAGGGGGCAGAAACCCGAGGAAACGGAGGACATGAGCATGCCGGCATTATATGCCGCCACGATCCCCAGTTTATCCTTACGTTTCCAGGCGAAAGCGAAAAGGGCCATGGATAGGACAGCCCTCCCGGCCTTATCCAGCGTACCGACGTTCTGCTGCATCTCATACACCTCCACATACGGTATTACAGCTTGTCGAGACAGGTATCATACCTAAGATTAGTCCGTCACCCGCCCACATTCAAGGACTTAGCGCACCGTACCATAAATACGCTGGCACTCGAACTCCGCTGCATCCCCTGCCGCTGGTGTCCTCCCTGCGACGTACTCAGCGAGTATGCAGGGTCACGCGCCTTGCGGGAGCGTCGCATCGACGCTCCCGGTGCGCAATCGTATTTTCGGGACGGCACACTGAGACCAATGATTTTCGAGCAATAGCGGTTTGCATGTTTGCTACAATGGGATGAAGCGGGCAGGCGTAGCGATAGCCAGCTCAAGCGACGGCAGGATCTTTCATCCGCGTGGCCCTCGCATCGCCGGACGATCGCATTTCCCGCTCGTAGCACGGGAGGGATCCATAAACAAGCATCCCTAGATACGGAGGATGAGCATTTGAGAGTAGTGTTGTTCCAGTTCGCGACAAACGCGGTGGGCAAGGTGCCGGCGATGTTCGAGAACATGCTCGTGCTCTATATCATGAACGCGCTGGAAAAAGCCGCGGGTATGCATGTAATGGACCTCACGGTGCCCGCCCAGGGCGGAGAGATCCTCTCCCTCACCCAGGAACTGCCGGAAAGAGAGGTGAGGGAGGCAGCGGAACGCGTCGGCGCCGATCTCTCCATATGGGGCAGCCTCCAGTTCTTGCCCGACGGCCAGCCGGTCATAGAAGGGTTGGAGGTCACCATGCTGGCGGTGAGGAACGAGAGTGATGCAAAGGTCCAGAGCTACCGCTTCTTTTTCGATGCCCTGAGGGGGGACGTGAGGACGGGTATCTTGAACGTGGAGATGGCGGCGCTGGAGGACCTGGTGGGGGAGGTGTTGGTCGCTGTAGTGGAGATCCTCGGGTCGGACAGCGGGCGGCTGCAGCTGAGCAGGATAGGAGAAGGCCTCTCTCATTCGGACCGTGCGGCCGGATATTTTATATACGCCCTGCGTATCACGTCCGACTCCAAGACCAAGCTGCGCTCGTATCTCGAGGCGATAACCGCCGACCCCGAGTTCGCACTGGCCTACACCAATGCCGCCCAGCTGCTGCTGGGAGAGGGAAGATACGGCGAGGCCATGAGGCTGTTACTACGGGCCGAGGACCGTCTCAAAGACAGCAGTCTGGAGCCGGACATCCTCAACCTGACGGGGGTAGCCACCATGCACCTGGGAATGTGGGAGGATGCGGTAAACGTCTGGGAGCGCGCCCTCGGGATATGGCCCGAGCACGTCGAGGTGATGTGCAACCTGGCTTCGGCGTATGCCATGCGGGAGATGCCCGAGGAAGCGGAGGAGTATTACCGCAAAGCGCTGTCCTCCAGGGATGACTACCCCCTGGCCTGGTTCTCCCTGGGGAGGCTGCAGGCCCGGGAAAAGAAGTACGAGGAAGCAGAGGGGTCCATGCGCCGCTACATAGAGCTCTGTCCGGGCGACCCCTGGGCTTACTTTATCCTCGGGACCAGCCTGGCCAACCTGGGCAGAGACGCAGAAGCGGAGTTCGCCCTGGCCAAGGCGGTACAGCTCGATCCCGACGGCGAGGCGGGCACCCTGGCCCGCCGGGAGTTGCATGAGTTGAATGAGTAGATGGGGGTCAGGGCCTGCACGCCCCGCATGCTCCGCGCACAACCGGCTTACCCCCAAGTAACTAGCGGCCCTTGTACTGGGGTTTCCTGTTCTCCATGAGAGCCTTTATAGCCTCCTGATGGTCCTCGGAGACCAGGCAAAGGGTCTGGGCGATGGCCTCGAACTCGAGCGCCGCCTCCGGGTCGGAATCCCAGCACCTGGTGATGACCTGTTTGGCCATGACGATGCCCAGGATAGCGCCGTCGGCCAGCCTCTGGGCCAGCTTGATAGCCTCGGGGAGGACCTGGTCCTTGGGGTAGACATGCTCGACCAGGCCGATGCGGTATGCCTCGGCGACGTCTATGGTATCACCGGTGTAGATGAGCTCCTTGGCGTAGCCGTTGCCCACCAGGCGGGCCAGGCGCTTACAGGCGCCCAGGTCCGGGATGATCCCGAACTTGATCTCCATGAGGTTGAACTTGGCGTCATCGGAGGCGATGCGGATATCGCAGGCGAGCATGATCTCCATCGCTCCCCCGAAAGCCAGGCCGTTCACCGCGGCGATCACCGGCTTATCCATCACCTCATAGGCCAGGTAGGTACCCTGTACCTCCTT
>CAYHAT010000436.1:0-2744 GCA_964354675.1 uncultured Actinomycetota bacterium
ACAGGAGGTCGTAGGGCCCGCCCGGCCGCTGCGCGCGATAGACGCGGTAGGCGGCGATGCCCGGCGAGGGGCTGTCCGACCAACCCAGGTCGATCTTTCCACCGTTGTCGTCGGGGCGGTCAGCCGCCCGGGGATCCGTGGGGGAAAACGGACGCTCCGATGCAGCGGCTGCCGCGGGCATGACCAAGAAGCAGAGCAGCAGGACGGCGAGGCCGGTCAGGCATACCCTGCGGCTTAAAAGATTCCCTCGTGGGCTCATCGTTAGCACGTCACCTTCAAAAAGTCGTCTACATGGTGGTTTACGATACAGTGGATATTATCGGCAGGCGGAAAACTTTTTACAAGGGCTTTTATCAGGTCATTCCGCAGGCCGGGAAAAGAGGCGCTGGCCTAATATCTTGGGGATCCGTGCCGGCGCGGCTGCGGCCAGATAAGGGAGCGCATCACGCCGCCGGGAACGGAAACGATCGCCCCCGAGGGAGGGCCGGGTAGGTGCGGCCGCGGTTCAAGAAGGGGCCGGGTTCTGCCGATTTAAATAGCGTTAAAAGGGATGCAAAAGCGCGCCGATAGGGCCCGACGGAAGAGAACGGGTGGGGGGACAGGGAATAAAGTCTAGCTTTCTTCCTCGGCTTAGCCCGAGGGCGTGATGTTTGTGGAATGGTTTGCGGAAAGTGAGAAGGCAAGGGAAGCGATGGGATACGAGGTGCAGAGTTGGCGAGAGTAGGAAATTTTATCGTCCGTGACTCGGACATCGACAGGATAAAACTGGAATTGATCACCTTCTTCAAGGATAACCCGGGCACCGTGGACAGCGCGGAGAAGATCTGCATACGCCTGGGCCGCTCGAAGGAAGAGGTGGAGAAGGCGCTGGAGGAGCTCTCCGAACACGGCATCTGCCACAAGGTACCCGCGCGGCCCGAGCCCATCTACATGTACTATGCCTCCGCGCGGATCCTGAAGCGCATCGCCGAGCTGGCCCCCGATATGGACTACGACGCCCAGATCGAGCTGGTGAACACCCTCCTGGCCCGCCACAGATCCTGACCCCAAGCATGTTGCGAGGAGCGAAGCGACGCGGCAATCTCTCGTTACCACAAACGCGCCCCTCTTGCGATGTCAGCCCCAGGCACGTTCCTGGTTCGACCCCAAGCTTACCCGAACGGTTTATAATCCTGGTATGGATGAGGGGAAGCTCTTTCTGGTAGGGACGCCCATAGGGAACATGGAGGACATCACCCTGCGCGCGCTGCGCGTGCTGCGTGAGGCGGACCTGGTGGCGGCGGAGGACACACGCCGGGCCCGCAAGCTCCTCTCCCGCCACGACATCCACACCACCGTGACCAGCTATCACGGGCACAACGAGCGCGAGAAAGCGGAGTCCATCGCGGCCGAGATCGCGGCGGGGAAGAAAGTTGCCCTGGTGAGCGACGCGGGTATGCCCGGCGTGGCGGACCCCGGCTTCCGGGTGGTCGAGGAGTGCGCGCGGCGGGGCCTGCGGGCTGAGGTCGTGCCCGGGCCGAGCTCCCTCACCGCTTCCCTGGCCCTTTCGGGGCTGCCCCTGGCGGGTTTCCGCTACGAGGGATTCATCCCCCGCAAGCGCGGCGAGAGGCGTACGCGCCTCGCCTACCTGCTGCGGGAAGGGGAGGCGCTGGTCTTCTACGAGGCGCCCCACCGTCTGGTGGAGACCCTGCAGGACCTGGCCGAACTGGCGCCCGAGCGTGGGGTGGTGGTGACGCGGGAGCTGACAAAGCTGCACGAGGAGGTGCTGCGCGGGACGGCGGCCGAGGTCCTCGCGTCCTTCGGCGAGGGGAAGCCGCGGGGGGAGTTCGTGGTCATCGTGGCCCCCGGCGCCGGGGACGAAGCGCCGCCCCTGCCCGAGCTGGCCGGGGAGGTGGCCGCACTGCAGGAGCAGGGTTTGCCCGCCCGGGAGGCGGTACGAGCCGTGGCGCAGAAACACGGCGTATCCCAACGCGAGGTGTACAACGCATGGCTGGAGAAGAAGTCCGAAGCCTGAATAGCCACCGCGTTGGGTGCTGGCATTGACCTGCATGCTAATGCGCCCTCTTGTGGAACCCAACTTGCAGCCCGTGCCGTCTATCAAACCAGGGACATGATAGTAAGGGGGTTTGAAGATGGGGAAGAGAATCCTGGGCATTATCTCAGTCAGTCTCATGCTGCCACTTCTACTCTGCGCCTCGGCTCAAGCGGACGGCGGTCTGTTCGGGAAGGAAGGACGCGACATCTCGGAGCCGGAACAAAAGGCAGTCATATTCTTCCATGCGGGCGCGGAGGAACTGATCCTCTCCGTTCGCTTCGAGGGAGCGGCGGATGATTTCGGTTGGCTAGTCCCTACCCCGGAGCCCCCGCGGATAGAGGAATCGGGAACCTCCCTTTTCGAGATGATGAGCATATTTACCCCATCTGTCGTGACCTACGGCGAAGGTCGCGGGATGTGGAAGGAGCGGACATTGGGTGAGGGAGTTGACGTGCACGATGAACTCACGGTGGGCGCTTTCGACCTCACCGTGGTGCGGGCGGACGATGCCGGCGATCTCAGGTCCTGGCTCGAGGAGCGGGGATTCGCCTACGACGAGGAAGCCGAGAAGATCCTCGCGGGTTATATCGAGCGCGGCTGGTGCTTCACCGCCATGCGTATCAATCCCTCAGTCAGGGATCCCATGCAAGGTGATCTGGAACACGAGCTATCCCAGGGAATCATCGACCCCCTCCGTTTCACCTTCGAC
>CAYHAT010000437.1:0-2692 GCA_964354675.1 uncultured Actinomycetota bacterium
CCTCGCAACGCCTCGATCATTAGCGCGGGCTTGCATGGAAGCACGTGGGGCGTTGGGATTGCCACGTCGTCGAGGACTCCTCCTCGCAATGACAGGATCCCGGCCGCCTCGCAACGCCTCGATCATTAGCGCGGGCTTGCATGGAAGCACGTGGGGCGTTGGGATTGCCACGTCGTCGAGGACTCCTCCTCGCAATGACAGAACTCCTGTCATCGCGAGCGTCTTTCTTCTGTCATCGCGAGCGTCCTTCTTCTGTCATCGCGAGCGTCTTTCTTCTGTCATCGCGAGTGTCTTTCTCCTGTCATCGCGAGCACCCTTGCTCTGTCACCCTCGCGCGTTATTATCGTCTTGTCTTGGCGTAAGACGAGATGGCGGGAAGGTGCGTTTGGAAACGTGTAGTATTGGTTATATTATCTACGTTACTCGCTTGTGTAGCTTAAACAGGAGGTGTACCAGATGTTCAAAACAGGTCTCTCTGGCCTGGTAAGGGCTCTTCCCGTTCCGCTGCGGGCGGTCCTGATCGCCGTCCTATCCGCGACGCTTTTCTTATCTTTCACCGCTATGTGCCCCGCGGCCAGTACGGCGTGGACGGATAACGGGGTACCCGTGTGCACGGCAACCGGGGACCAGTACAACGCCTGCTCGGTGCCGGACGGTTCCGGCGGCGTGGTCTTCACCTGGGTGGACGAGCGCAGCCTGCCCACCTACAAGATATATGCCCAGAAGCTGAACAACGAGGGCAAGCCATTGTGGGGAGAGAACGGGGTGGTCGTGTGCGACAACGCGGGCACTACCGGGGGTAACTCCGTGTTCATATGCACGGACGGCAATGGGGGCGCCGTCATCTCCTGGGACGACACCCGCCTCAGCTACGGGTCCTGGGACGTTTACGCCCAGAAGATAGACTCTACAGGTGCCGCAAAATGGACCGCCAACGGCGTGCGCCTCTGCCCCGACAACCTCGGCACCGAGCTCATGCCCTTCATCGCGGAGGACGGCTTTGGCGGGGCCATCGTCGTCTGGGAGGACGACCGTAACGATGCCCCCCAGGAAGACCTCTTTGGCCAGAGGGTGGACGCAGCGGGAGCCATCAAGTGGGGGAGCAGCGGTCTCGCCGTCTGCGATATCCCCCTCGCCGCAATGACCCTCACGGATATCACCTACGACGGCTTCGGCGGAGCCATCGTCGCCTGGTACGACGGCCGCGGTCCCATCTGGCAGACGCAGGTGTACGTGCAGAGGTTGAACACCAACGGGGGGGCACTGTGGGGCGCCAACGGCCTGCACGTCTGCACCACCACCACGGACCAATACAACGGGGCATTGCTTCCCGATGCGTCCGGTGGAGCCATGATAGCCTGGGACGACCAGCGTGCCGGCTTTTCCGAATACGACATCTACGCCAGCAGGATCAACCCCAACGGCACCGTCATCTGGAATGCGAACGGGGTCAAGATCTGCGACATCGCGGGCGACACGAGCGGTCGGTACCCACATATCATCACGGACGGGGGCGACGGCGCCTTGATCACCTGGTCCGATATGCGCACTACCGTCGATCTCGACATCTACGGCCAGAAGCTCGACTCCGGCGGCAACACGTTGTGGGCAGCCAGCGGCAAGCCCCTGGTACAGCTGGCCGGCAACCAGGGAGGGCACCTGCTCACCACGGACGGCCTGGGCGGTGGCGTCCTCGCCTGGCGGGAGAACCGCACGGGCCCGGGCGGCGACATCTTCGCCCAGAGGGTGGACGCGAACGGGGCCGCGCAGTGGGCCCCCGAGGGCATGCTGGTATGCGGCGCCCCCGGCACTCAATACATAGCGAGCATCGCCTCGGTGGGTACCTGCGCTGCGGTCATCGCCTTCGAGGACAACCGCGGCGCGAATACCGACATCTACGCCCAGAGGGTGTACGAGGGATGGGGAGGAGGAGGCGGCCTCTCGCAGACCTTCTACTTCGCCGAGGGTTACACCGGCAAGGACACCTTCGCCGAGTACCTCTGCCTGCAGAACCCCGGGCCAACCCCCGCCAAGGTCTTCATTACCTACATGTTCACCGACGGCACCACCAAGACCGATGAGGTCTCTGTGGGCGCTACCACGCGGGCCACGGTTAACGTGAACGCCGCCGTGGGGAACGACAAGGAGCTCTCGTTGAAGGTGGAGTCCGACCAGCCCATCGTGGCCGAGCGCCCCATGTACTTCAATTACAACGGGGTGTGGACGGGGGGCCACGACGTCATCGGCACGCCCTTCCCGGGGAAGACCTTCTACTTCGCGGAGGGTTATACAGGCCAGAACACCTTTGCCGAGTACTTATGCCTGCAGAACCCCAACCCCGCGGCCACCACGGCCCATATCACCTACATGTTCACCGACGGCACCACCAAGACCGATGACGTCAGCGTGGGCGCCACCACCCGCGCTACGGTGAACGTCAACGCGGCGGTTGGGCCGAACAAGGACGTCTCCATTAAGATCGAGGCTGACGCGCCCATCGTGGCCGAGCGCCCCATGTACTTCAACTACAACGGGGTGTGGACGGGGGGCCACGACGTTATCGGTATCCCCAGCCCACAGAAGTCTTTCTACTTCGCGGAGGGCTACACCGGCAGCGGCACCTTCTCCGAGTACCTGTGCCTGCAGAACCCCAACCCCGCGGCCACCACGGCCCATATCACCTACATGTTCA
>CAYHAT010000438.1:0-2680 GCA_964354675.1 uncultured Actinomycetota bacterium
CCGTCAATCGTTTTCAAATAGCGCTATCAGGCTTCCTCTGCCGCTTCCTCGATCACCTTTTTCTCCTTGTGCTGCATGCGGCCGACATAGATGCCGAGGACGAAATCCAGGATCGCCACCACCAGAAGGTAGATGCCCACGACGACCATGAGGGCGTAAACGGTCTCGGCGGTCCAGGCGAGGATCGCTATCCCGAAGCCCAGCGAGATGATCCCCAGTACGACCATGAAACCCCTTCCGGACTCCGGCGGCATGTCGATGGCCACAGCTATCTCGGCGATGCCCATGACGATCACCCAGATGCCCATGAGTATGGCCACGAAGCCGAGCGTGAACTCCGTATGGGCGACGAGGATCGCCCCGAGCATCAGGCCGACGATGCCCCAGACCAGTGTCCAGCCCCAGGGCTCCTTGCTGAATGCGAAGACTATAGAACGGATCACGTTGACGGCCCCGTCGATCAGCAGGAAGATCCCCAGGAGGGTTATAAAGGTCTTGAGGGTCGCCCCTGGGTAGGCGATAAACAGGATGCCGAATATAAGGGCCAGGACGCCCCTCAACACGTACGACCACCAGCTCCTGTACAAGATATCTACTTCCATGTGACCTCCTTTTCCTTTTTCCCAGCCACCCTATAACGCGTTGGCGCCTGCCGGGAAAGATCTCTTCCGTACCGCTTGCCTCTTCAGGCCAGACCTACTCACCCCCCACCTTTTATCTGCCGCGGCAAGCTCCTCGATCTGTTATCCGAACGCCGGGTTTTCGAGCGCCCCTTAAATTCGCCAAGGTCTGGCGTCGCATCGATGGGTCGCTTATATGGATATTTCTAGACGGCGGTATGCGATTCCTGCAAAGCCGGTCCGCTATATTCGGTACCCGCTTACCCTAGACCTGGCCTTCCGGGAGAAAATCCTCGTGGTCGATGAGATGGATTACCTCCAGGCATTCCTTGACCACTTCCTGGTACTTGCGCTGCTCCCATCCCAGATATCCCACGGGGCAGCGCACCGCCCTCACGTCCCTCACCAGGAGGTCCCTCTTGTCGTGGATGTGCCCAGATATGGAGATGGTCACCTTGTCGTGGGAGAAGAGTATCCCCCCCGTGTCTCGCGAACCGGGGAAGGGCACGCCCTCTACCGAGAGCGCCTCAAAGGGAGGGTAATGGGTCACCACCACGATCTCGCTCACCAGCGGATCCCTGCCCACGGCCTCTATATCCTGGTCCAGGCGCAGGTTGAACTCGTGTGAGACCTCGGGGTCGGGCCTCCTGGCCGGCCACAACCCGCCCTCCATCATCATGGAGATGTCGCTCCAGCAGGCCCAGCGCATGTCGTTCCACACGCTGTCCAGCAGGTAATGGTAGTCGCGCGGGAAAGCGGTGGATACCGCACCGGGGCCGGCGTGATCGTACCAGCATATACTGCCCACGAATCCCACCCCCTGGAAGATGACCGGCTCCATCCAAAGGGGGATGAAGTCGTTGCGCCTGCATGCGTCGGGCAGATAAAAATAGTATTTTTCGTAAGAGTCGTGCCCCCCCTCCTGCATCTCCTCCGAAAGCACCCAGATATCCTGGTTGCCGGGGACGAAGAGCTTCAGGCACTGCAGGCTGGAGAGGCAATCCAGGGCGTATTCAAGGTCCCCTAACTCGGGGCTGATGTCCCCGGCGATAACGAGCACGTCGGGCTCGATGATCTTGAGGACCTCACCGAGATAGGGAACGAGTTCCCAGTTGCGTTGCGATATATCTATGTGCAGATCGCTGGTATAGGCTATTCTCAAATCCGTATCCCCCAGCCTCGGGCGGCCACCAGGTATATTCTAATGCATGAGGGTGTCTTTAAACGAGAGTCGGAGCCGGCTGCATCAACCCGCCCGACAAGCAGGTATCCACCATCCCTTGGGCTTCCCCTGGGTTCAGCGGCAGGTGGTGCTTTAAGCGCGCATGGCATCCGGCCGGTAGGAGCTTATCTCCTCCTCCATCTCCGGTTGCGGCAAGTGTGCTATGAAGGTCGAGCCCCTGCCGTGTTCGCTGCGCACCTCGATGCGACCGCCATGGGCTTCGGTCAGGCGGTTGACGATGTAGAGGCCTAAGCCCATACCCTTGATGGGGCCGAACTCCTTGCCCTCCCCCTGCCGGAAGGGTTGGAAGATGAAATTGATGCTCTCCTCGCTTATCCCCTGCCCGTGGTCCCTGACCCCGAGGAGGACCTCCCGGCTGGTGCGCCTGGCGAACACCTCTATCCTGCCTCCCGGGAGAGAGTACTTCGCCGCGTTGTCCATGAGGTTGAAGAGGATTATCTCCAGCTTGTCCCGGTCGGCGACGATCCGCTCGGCGCCCTTCTCCACCTCCACCTCGATAGCATGCTCCACGGAACGGGCCCGCAGCTCCTCCACCAGGCTGTTGAGGAGAGCGGTGAGATCGACCTCCTCCGTGTCCAAGCCGAGCTTGCCGGATTCCAGGCGCGACACCTCCATCATGTTCACCACACTGCGCTTCAACCTGTCCGCCGCCTTCCCCAGCTTGTCCACTACCTCGCGGCTTTCCGTGGCATCCAGGGTGTGCAAAGTCGAAAAGACCATGTGGCCGGTTTCGGCCGCCAGCAGGGCGGTGTGGATGGTTTCCAGGTCCCGCATTTCGCCGACCAGAATCACGTCGGGGTCCTGACGCAAAGCGGCG
>CAYHAT010000439.1:0-2632 GCA_964354675.1 uncultured Actinomycetota bacterium
CCGGTGGTGGCCCCCTCGGCCAGGTTCCAGGTGGCGCTTCCCGCCCTCACCCCGATGGAGTCGTGGCCGATCACCCT
Organism: uncultured Actinomycetota bacterium; assembly: GCA_964354675.1. GTDB lineage: Bacteria > Actinomycetota > Geothermincolia > Geothermincolales > RBG-13-55-18 > SURF-21. The sequence continues at coordinate 78 of CAYHAT010000439.1, forward strand.
CTGGGTAGTCCCCTCGGGTATCCAGTAGACGGCCCTCTCGCAGATCACGTACCCGCCGGGCGTGGTCGAGGTCACCTTGGTGGAGACGTTGAAGTCGGTGACCGTATCGTTGGCCCGGAAGGATTTCCGCGACCTCGCGGTGATGGTGCCCTGAGGTCCCTGCACCTCGCCCTCGCCTGTCTGGTACCTGATGTCCACGGCGACCGGGAAAGGATTCGGGTTCTGCACCAGCACCCAGGTCTCGAAGCCCCCGTCGGTGGCCCCCTCGGCCAGGTACCAGACAGGAGCGGGGCTCACCACCCCGATGGAGTCGTGGCCCATCATCTTCAGGGCGGTCCCTTCCGGCGTCCAGTACACAGCCCGCTCGCAGATGATGTTCTCCCCCGGGGTGGTCGAGGTGACCTTGGTGGAGACATCGAAGGTCTTCACCCAGTTGTTCACCAGGTAGGACTTGCGGGAGCGGGCGGGGATGGTCTCCCGAGGCCCCTGGACCTCGCCGCTGCCCGTCTGAAAGACCATGTCTATATTCACCGGCACGGCGTTGGGGTTCTGCACCAGCACCCAGGTCTCGAAGCCGCCTGAGGTAGCCCCCTCGGCCAGGTACCAAGCGGGGGCGGGATTCACCACCCCGATGGAATCGTGTCCGACCACCCTCGTGCCGTCTTCGGAAGGAGCCCAGTAGACGGCCCGCTCGCAGACGACGTCTGCGTCGGCGATCACCCGGGTGGAGACATCGAAGGTGTTCACATAGGAGTTGACCAGGTAGGACTTTCTGGACTGCGCCGGGATGACGCCCACCGGGCCCGGCACCTCGCCCTCGCCGGTCTGGAACCTGATGTCGACGTTCGCCGGGAAGGGGTTGGGGTTCTGCACCAGCACCCAGGTCTCGTAACCGCCAGCGGTGGCTCCCTCTGCCAGGTACCAGGTGGTGGAGGACTTGGTCGACCACACCTCGCACCCATCGGCCCCGTTTACGGTGCCCAGGTAAAGCCGGGAGTTGAACTCCGCCATGGTGGAGATAAATATATTGTCGGGGTCGCCGAAGCCGGGCCCGGTGCCGAGAGTGCCGGGCGGGTCCTGCCCCACCACCTGGGTCCAGCCGTCGCGGGTGCCGTCATATGTCCAGACCTCGCCGCCGCCGGGCTGGTTGTCGGTGCTGACATGCAACCGGGAATCGTAAACAGCCATATCATACGCGTACTTGTTGTCGGGGTCGCCGAAGCCGGGGCCTATAGGTGCGGCTATGGTTCCCCCCACTACCTGGTACCAGCCGGTGCCGTCGTAGCACCACACCTCGCAGCCATTAAAGTTATAGGTCCCTACGAAGAGCTGGGACTGGAACACGGCCATGGAATTAGCCTCCTTGTTGGCGGGATTGCCGAACCCGGAGCTGAGTACCGCGCCCACACCCACCATCGAGGTCCAGTCGGTGCCGTCATAGCGCCAGACCTGGCATCCGAGAACATCGTTGGCGACGCCCGCAAAGAGATGGGAGCCAAGAACGGCCATAGACGCGATGCCGTAGTTCTCGGGGTCACCGAATCCCGCAGGGACGAACGCGCTTCCGCCCACCACCGGGGTCCAGACGTTGCCGTCGTAGCGCCACAAGGCACAGCCGAAAAGTGTGCTGCTCCATGTCCCCGCGTAGAGTCTTGAATCGAAGACCACCATGGACGTGACATGGTAGTTGGCTCCACTCCCGAAACCGCGCCCCGTGCCCGCGGTGCCGGCTGGGTCCTGGCCCACCACCTGGTTCCAGGCGGAACCATCGTAGGCCCAGACCTCACAACCGAGGTTGAAATTGCTGGTTCCGACGTAGAGCCTGGATTCATAGACGGCCATGGACATGGCGACGCTGTTGTCGGCGTTCCCGAAGCCGGGACCTGTGCCGGCGGTGCCGGGAGGGTCCTGGCCCACCACCTGGTTCCAGGCGGAACCGTCGTAAGTCCAGACCTCGCAACCGTGGTTATTGGCGGTCCCAACGTACAGCCGGCCGTTGTAGACGGCCATGGACCGGACCTCCCTGTTGAACGTATCCCCGAAGCCTCCTATGATCTTCTGGGTCCAGCTGCCCGCCGCGGCGGTGCCGGAAAACAAGAGCGCGATCAACACGCCGCACGCAAACGCAATAACCGATGGCAGGACCTTGTTCCTCAACTCCATGAGATCACCCCCCGAGAATGTCTTTCCATCATTCTACCCTCATGAGGAAATAATCATACTTGGGGGTCAGCGGGTTGCGCGCATCCTTCCATGATGTCATCCCGCATGTGCCAAAGGGGGTTTCTTCGCTTACGCTCGCCGTGACAGGGACGCGGCATCTTCTCCAAGTCCAAAGCCTTTGTCTTGATTTCTTTGGCCATGTCTTATACCAGAGCATCCAGCCAGTTGTTCATGATGATTTTCACCCTCGGTCTTTTTTGAGGAAACGGAAGTTGTCATATATATGCTTTCTATGTATTCTAAATATGTATTGCTTATACATTTTTAGCATTTATTCAAGGAGGGGATAATGCCTAGGACTACTCTCGAAATCGACGACAGATTATTGTCAG
>CAYHAT010000440.1:0-2621 GCA_964354675.1 uncultured Actinomycetota bacterium
CTCACGCCGCCTCCCCTCTCTGGAAATAATAACCGAACTCCCGCGTGAACCCGTCCAGGTAGATGATGACGCCGGGGCGGGAAGGGTCCCCCTTGCCCGTGGCCATGTGGCAGAAGAAAGGGCGGCACGGCAGGTCCACGGCCTCGAAGGCCTCGCGGTCCAGGCCGGTGGCCAGGATGGAGCCCGGCGGAAGTTCCTTTATCTCCTGCTTGGAGAGCCTGCTCCCCAGAAGTACCTCCACCCCTTCACGCAGCGCCTGCCGGTAGAGCACGTTCTCCAGTGAGCGCTCCCCTTTGCCCCGCTCCACCGTGAAACCCTCCACGCCGCGCGGCAGCCCGAACTCGTACTTTCTGCCGTAAGCCCAGGCCCGGGTGAGGGTCCAGGGCTCCAGGGCTTCCTCCACCTCCACCCCCAGCTCCGCCTTGATCGCGGGCACGTCCATGATGGTCGAATCCGCGTAGGAAAGGTCGCCCCCCATGTAGCTGCGGCCTTCGTGGACCTTCACCTGAAATCCCTTGCGGGCCAGGTTTATCCCCGCCACCAGGCCGGCCAGTCCGGCCCCGACGATCTCTATCTCTTTAGCCATATCCCCCTCCTACGCTCGCCGCATGCATCTTCCTTCGCTTGCAGGGGACGGGAGCCCGTCCGCGACCTGCGATGCCTCGCTGAGACACACTCTGTTGCGTGCATGTTATCGTGAGAGAAGCCCGGCACGCTAATCATATCACCGGGCATGAGGCCGCCGGGGTGTTGGTGTAAGATCAGGGCGAAAGGGGGTCCTATGCGGGGATCGGAGATATCGCGATACCTGGAGCAACACGAAGAGCTCAGGGCGAGGGGGATCAACCTCGTCGCCTCCGAGAACTATCTCTCGCGGCCGGTCCGCGCGGCCCTGGCGGGAGACCTGGCGGGAAGGTACCAGGACAAGGGATACGGCGGTTCCCTCTACGCCCGCAAGGTGGTGGCGGCCACCGAGAGGCTCGCAAGGAGGCTGTTCGCGGCGGAGCACGCCCTGGTCTCCTCCCTGTCCGGCAACCTCTGCGTACTCGCCGCTGCCTGCGCCTTCACCTCCCCCGGCGATGCGGTGGCGATGCTCCCCTTCACCGCCGGCGGATATCCCTTCGGCCTGGAGAAGTTCCACCGCCGTCGCGTCATCATCCCCGCCGCTGCGGACAGCTTGACCATCGACGCTGCGCAGACGGTTGAGCTGTTGGCACGTGAAGAAGTCCGGCTTGCCTTCCTCGGCGCATCCTTCATCCCCTTCCCCCATCCCGTGAAGGAGCTAAGACAGGGTCTTGTGGAGGCGGGGCACGCATGCCTGCTGGTCTACGATGGCTCCCATGTCCTCGGCCTCATCGCATGCGGCGGGTTCCAGGATCCGCTGCGGGAGGGCGCGGATGTACTCATCGGGAGCACCCACAAGAGCTTCTTCGGGCCGCAGGGCGGTCTCGTCCTCACCGACTCGCCACGGCTTGCCGGGTCGCTCAAGAAGATGCTGGAGCTCGACCTCGATGCGGGCATCGGCCTGGTGGACAACCCTCACCTCAACCGCATCGCCGCCCTGGGGCTGGCCCTGGAAGAGATGATCGAAGATACTTCTTATGGCGGCAGGGTGGTGGAGAACGCCCGCGTCCTCGCCCGCTCCCTGGACGAGGCAGGGGTGCCGGTGCGGTTCCGGGAACGCGGATATACGGCGTCCCACCAGATACTCCTGGACCTCGACGCGGCGGACGCGGAGAGGCTCTGCCGTGCCTTGGAGGAAGCGTGTATCTTCATCGACGCCTGGGGCAGGCTGGGGACCGCCGAGGTCACGCACCACGGCATGGGCGCTGGTGAGATGAGGGCCATGGCTGCATGGATCGCCGGGATATATGCGGGTGAGCCTGGAAAAAACCTGTTGGACGAGGTCGCGGAGCTGGCAAGGTCTTTTCCCCCGTTTTAGAATGTCCCTGAGTGGACGATCCGCCTGCGGCGGTGTCTTTAGCGCCACTTAGGATGTAACTGAGCAGAGGTAACAGCATGGAGCTGGCCGAGAATGGACGGAACGTGGGACAAGAACTCGGAGTCAGCCGAATGCCCCGTTCCCGGTCGGCCGCACACCAGGCGATCTGCATCCCTGGTGGACCGGAGATGAAGGTCGGAAGGATGAACAGGTTCAGGCTCCCCCTGTCTGCGTCATGCATACTGCCCCTTCTTGTCCTCTCCCTTCTCTTTGCCGCTCCAGCAAGTGCGGACTGGAGCGGTGGCCACTGCGGCACCGCCATGGGAGAGACCTCTACCTCCTGGTTCTTCGCCGAGGGCACCACCCGGCCCGGCTTCGACGAGTGGGTATGCGTGCTCAATCCCGGTGATTCCCCCAGCGAGCTCACCTTCCGCTTCCTCCTGCCCGACGGGGAGGGTGAGCCCTTGCGAACCGGCCTCGCCCCCCACAGCCGCTTCACCTTGAACGTGGACCAGGCGGCGGGTCCCGGCCTGGACGTCTCGGTGCTGGTCGAGTCGAACGTCCCCGTGGCCGCGGAACGCGCCATGTATTTCCGCTACGGCAGCGGCGGTTGGGCCGGCGGGCATTGCGAGCACGGCGCCGTCTCCCCCTCCACCCAATGGCTCTTTGCCGAGGGCAC
>CAYHAT010000441.1:0-2615 GCA_964354675.1 uncultured Actinomycetota bacterium
GGAAGAACCGAAGATCGAAGACACGACCCCACTAGTAGATCAGCCAACGACGGGGATTATGCAACAGGCTCCCTACAGAAAGTGCCAGCCTTTGATTTATCGGTGCGTTTCGTCTGCGGCTCTTTAACCATAAGCTCTTAGTCTCCTGTCAAGGACCTATAGAAAGACCTGTTTCTGCTATTTCCCTCCATAAGCCACGTCTGGCATTTTTCTTGCGTTCGAAATCCGTATTCTTGAGCAAGATCGTCGATACTTGATTGCCGAACAATTTAGCGACCTGTAAAGATGCCTCTGCGACCTCGTCTTCCCTATCTGCGGGGTTGACCTCATCTCCAAACACCAGGACCAGGTCTATATCGCTGTTTGGATGTTCCTCACCCTTTGCGACGCTACCGAATAAGATTGTGGCCACCAGGTCTTCACCCAACTTATCCGAGAATATTCTTGCGACCTCTCCGAGCAGATCTTCCTCGAGCTTGAACGCGGGGGATAAGATCTCCGTGAAGATGATGTTATCTTCGTCCAGAGAATACAGGTTGGATCTACCGGCCTGCTGCTTAACGATTAGGCCATTGCGCTCGAGTTCATCCAGGGCATAACGGGTTGAATTATGAGACAAGTCGATCAGTCTCGCCAGCTCCCTTCCCGTATGCGCGCTTCTCGTTCTGGAGAGGAGCCTCAAGAGCTTGATCTGCGTTCTGTTGCCTAATATATCGTCCAAGGGCTCATGAAACCTCATGCCTTGATGTTAGCATGAAAAAGACCATATGTCTATAAATAAGACCATATGGTCATAAATAAGGCCATACCCAAGATGGATTGTCTTGAAAACCATTAGCCTTCGCGGGCTCGCGGGTTCGCATCCCACCTCCGGTCTTTATAACGCATCTTTCATGTCTCGCTCCATGACTCCCGAGGGTCTATATGCTAACCTCTAATTGACAGTCCTCATCACTCATGCAAACGGGGGGTTTCGTAATGAGCGCGGGCGACGCAGCTGCCGCCATTTTAAAGACCAAGCTCTACCCTCCAAGATTGCCGGCAATCGTGGCCAGGGACGGGCTTCTGCGTGCTCTCGATGCCACGAGAACCACCAGGCTGACCACCATGGTCGCCGGTGCCGGCTACGGCAAGAGCACCCTGGCCGCCGCCTTTCTTGCCGCTCAAAAGGCCCCCTCGGTCTGGTACCAACTGGAGGAGACGGACCAAGACCTGTCTGCCTTCATCGCTTATCTGGTGGCGGGGATAGGGAAGGAATATGGGGGATTCGGGGAGAGGACCTTGCGCAGCCTGCAATTCGCCGAGAACGTCACGAAGGAGAGCAGGGCCATCCTTTCCACCCTCATATCCGAGATGGAGGAGCAGATAAAGGAGGAATATTTCATAGTTCTGGACGACTTCCATCACGTAAACGATAGTCCTCCCATAACCGAGGCCCTGGAATGCATCCTGGAACATCTGCCTCCGAACATCCACTTCATCGTCCTTTCGCGCTCCAGGCCCAACCTCGATCTATCCGAACTCGCGGCCCGTCGGGAGCTGGTTGAGATCACCGAGGAGGACCTCTGTTTCTCCCACGATGAGGCGGGTATGCTCTTTGCGGATGTCTTCAACAGGCCCTTGAGCAGCGAGCACCTGGAAGCGCTCTCCCAGCTCACCGAGGGGTGGGTATCGGGCCTGGTCCTCTTCCACCTCGCCTTCAAGGGCAAGGGTGAGGACGAGATGGAGGAAGCTATGCGGGGATTTGAGGACGCCCCAGCGAGGTTGTCGGAATATCTCTCCAGGGTCGTTTACGCGAACCAGACCGATACTGTCAAGGAGTTCCTGGTAAAGACCTCCGTTCTTACCCGCATGAACCCCGCGTTCTGCGATGAAATGCTGGGGATAGATGACTCGGGGAGCATCCTCGCCTACCTCACCCACGAGAGGTTGTTCACCATACCCCTGGATGGGAGGGGAGAGTGGTACCGCTACCACCATCTCTTGAGAACCTTCCTCCTCGAGACCCTCTCGGAGAGGCTGTCCCCGGAAGAGAAAGGCGAACTCAACCGCCGGGCGGCCACCCTGTGGGAGAAGCGCGGCGAGGTGGAGCAGGCGCTGCAACACTACGTGGAGGCGGGCGATCACGACAGGGCCGCCGGGATACTCGAGGTGATAACCCCCGGGCTGTTTACCGAACAACGCTTGACCGTTGCGGACCGCCATATGAACCTCTTGCCGGAGGAAACGCTTAACGAGCACCCGATGCTCGTATTTTTCCTTGCCAGGATCTCGGATTTCGCAGGTGACTACGAGAAGGCGATCGAGGGTTACCGCAGGGCGGCATTGCTGTTCGAGGAGGCGGGAGAGGTGGAAAGGCAGGCCCTGGCCCTTTTGAATATCGCCAGGCTCATGACCACGCTTGGCGGAAGAGCCGAGGAGAGCTGGGAGTTAATGGTAAGAGTACGGGAGATGGCCTCCGCGGGGTCACCTAACTGGTGTGAGGCGAGCGCTTTCGTGAGTCTCATGGCGATGCAGGGGGGATCACCGGAGCTGGCGCATCAATTCTGGGCGGAGGCCATGGCTCACGCGGATGAGGTCGCAGACGAGGCCGTCAGGGCTAGGACCCTGTACTT
>CAYHAT010000442.1:0-2552 GCA_964354675.1 uncultured Actinomycetota bacterium
CTCCCATAGGGGTTGCCCAGACACAGGTACTCCTGGAAGCCGCTGCCCGTATATCCCTCGGCGAAGTAGAAGAAGTAAGGGATGGCCAGCTCCTTGCGGAAGAACTGTATACCCGTGGTGGCCGGGTTGACCAGGTCGGTGGAGGCGCTGACGAAGGCGACGTACCTGCCGTCCGGGGTGATGGAGGGATAGGCGCTTCCCAGGTTCCCCAAGCCGCCGTTCCCCTGCGTCCCCGCGGCGTTCCCCGAAGCCAGTAAGATCTCGCCGGTCACCATGTCCTTGCGGAAGACCTGCGTACCCGTGGTCGCCGGGGTGACCAGGTTGGTCGCTTCGCTTCCAAAGCCCACGTACCTGCCGTCCGCTGATATCGATGGAAGCTGTGAGTCGCCGTTCCCCTGCGTCCCCACGGCGTCGGCGGAGACCAGGCGTACCTCGCCGCTTGCCAGGTCCTTGCGGAAGACGTGCCAGCCGGTGGTCGCCGGAGTGACCAGGTTGGTGGCATCGGATTGGAAGGACACGTACCTGCCGTCGGCGGAGATGGCCTGGCCAAACGAGCTGTTGTTGCCCTGTGTCCCCGCGGCGCTGGCCGATACCAGGCGCACCTCGCCGCTTGCCAGGTCCTTGCGGAAGACGTGCCAGCCGGTGGTCGCCGGGGTGACCAGGTTGGTGGCCATGGACGTGAAGGCCACGTACTTGCCGTCGGAGGAGATGGCCGGGAACGAGTTCATGTCTACGATGTTGTTCCCCTGCGTCCCCGCGGCGTCGGCGGAGGCCAGGCGGACCTCGCCGCTTGCCAGGTCCTTGCGCAATACGTTCCTGGCCGTGACAGCCGGGGTGACCAGGTTGGTGGCAAAGGTGTTGAAGGCCACGTACCTGCCGTCGGAGGAGATGGCCGGATATTGCGAGCCGTTGTTCCCCTGCGTCCCCGCGGCGTCGACCGAGACCAGCTTGACCTCGCCGGTCACCATGTCCTTGCGGAAGACCTGCGTGCCCGTGGTCGCCGGTGTGACCAGGTTGGTGGCATTGGAATGAAAGGCGACGTACCTGCCGTCAGCGGAGATGGCCGCATAATCCGAGCCGTCGTTCCCCTGCGTCCCCGCGGCGTCGGCGGAAGCCAGGCGGACCTCGCCGGTCGCCAGGTCCTTGCGGAAGACCTGCGCGTACGAGGTCGCGGGGGTGACCAGGTTGGTCGATACCGTAGCGAAGGCCACGTACCTGCCGTCGGCGGAGACGGCCGGCCTGGATATGATAGGCGGGGAGTACGGGTTACTGCCGCTCCCCTCAGTTCCCGCTGCGTTCGAGGAGACCAGCACGATGTCTCCCGGCGCGGCCTGCGCCTGCCGCTGCCCCAGCGGCAGCATCATCAGCACCATGAGGATGACGACGGCGGCGCAGAGCGCGGCCCTGGCCGCATGGCGTTCACTCGAGACGTTCGCGAAGCTCACCGTAAACCTCCCTTGCCCGTAAAAAAACCGTTGATGGCGGCCCTACCAGTATACCAAGGGAATGGGGTCACCCCCGGACATGGGACGTTATTCTGTCTCAAGTCCGGGGCTGCTTGTGCCCGTGTGTAATCCCACAGGGGACAATCGGGAAAGAAATGACACTATCCGTGCCTGACCCCATAAGACGAGACCCCTTTATCTGTCTAATGGACCTATGAAAAAACTTGCCCTGGCGCTCGCGGTCGTCGCGTTGCTCGCCGCCCTGTGCTGCGCCACCGTACCCGGCCCAGCCAAAGCCTCGGCTCAACTACCTCAACCACACCAAGCCTCGGCCGCACCAGCGCAGGAAAGCTACGCAGGCTGGGTGGTGGGGGGCAGCAACTCCGGCTACGGCGCCATCTTCCGCTCCATAGACGGCGGCGCCACCTGGACCCGCCAGGGTTCGCCCGCCACCATCCCCGACGTGATGCTGCAGGGCGTGGCTGCCATCGATCCCCTCACCTGCTGGGTGGTGGGGGGCAGCAACTCCGGCTACGGCACCATCCTGCGCACCGAGGACGGGGGCGCCACCTGGACCCGCCAGGGTTCGCCTGCCACCATACCCGACGCCGGCCTGGCCAAGATAAGCGCTTCAGGCCTGACCCCAAGAGTGACAAACTAGGGGACGTAACCCACCACGTCGTGGCCACCAGTCCAGGTGTTGTTGAAGTTGAAGTACATAGGCCGCTCCACGATCACCGGCTGGGTGGAGGAGACCTTGGCCGAGATGGCCAGGTTGGAACCTGCGTCCACGTTCACCGGGATGGTGAAACGGGTATTGCCCGCAACGGAGTGGGTGCGGGTTACGGGTGCCCCTCCCCCCTCGGGGTAGTAGGTGACGGTGAGGTTGGCGGCCGCCGCCCCGGGGTTCTGCACACACAGCCATTCCTCAAAGCCGTCCCCGGTGTAGCCCTCGGCGAAGAACCACTCGGCAGAGGGGGCGGTGGCCCCGATGACGCAGTGCCCACCCGTCCATCCCCAGTTGCCCAGGCCGGAATAGTTGAAGTACATGGGACGCTCGGCCAGGAACGGGGTGGGGCAGGTGAGCAGCACCGAGACGTCCTTCTC
>CAYHAT010000443.1:0-2551 GCA_964354675.1 uncultured Actinomycetota bacterium
TACCAGGGCTTTTATCATGAGGGGTAAGCGGGAGGCTGACCACAGAATCGCCACTGTGGCTAAAATTGTGGCTAAAGTGTAACTGCTGACTTTATATGTGATCAATGAGTTTATGGGCAGCCTCCATGAGGTCCCGCTCGCTGGTGATGTTGTAGCGGTCGAAGACCGAGCGGGTCTTATGTCCGGATATCTGCATGCATACTCTCTCGGGGATCCCCGCCCGTACCACGTTGCGGCAGGCTTTACTTCTTCTTACAGTCCATGCGGCTCGAGGATCTCATTGATTATCTGGGCGGCCTTTTGCGCGCCGTCTATGGGAATAGACGGCCAGGTCGCTTCCGTGCCGATATTGGAGATTATGTGTTGGGCGAGTATCTGTGGAGTCGTTTGCGAGAACGATAACTTGATGCCTGCCCCATGCCTGGCCAGCCTGTTAGCCATGCATATTTCCTGTTCGAAGTGTCCTTCAAGAGGGAAGAAGATGAAAGGCCGCCTGAGGGCCGTCAGCTCCAGGGTTGTAGTCCCGCCTCCCTGAACGATGGCCAGGTCACAAGCTGCAAGATGCTCGTACAGCTCAGGCACATACCCCCTCACCTCGACTCCTTCGGGGACGGTCAAGGATGTGGTAGGGAGACGTGGTCCGCAGACCAGCACCATGCGCAGATCAGGGATGGCATCCTTCACAATGGGGTAAGCATGCCCGCAGAGCTCGAGCAACTCCTTGCCGATCGCCGTACCGCCGATGGAGCCTATCACCAACGGCTCTCTGCCGTAGCCCAATCGTGCACGTAATCTTTCCTTATCTTTATAATCTTCGGGGTTGAAATCGAGTATATAACCTACGGGAATGACACTATTTTTCTTCGCCAGGGCTTTGCGGTTTGGTAGCAGAAAGCCAAACCCCCTATCAGGGATGTCTTCTTCTTCGCCTACGAAGACGGTTGGCTCTAAGGGGCGAGGCATATGTTGGTATGTGAACACCCAGACGCTGTTCCAATAATATATCCCTAGCTTTTCGAGCGGATTCTTCGATGTCGCTTCCCAGCCGAAATAATCCAGTATCGGCACGACTGGAGCTGTCTTCAAACGGTGCTCGATCGCCAAGGCCATGAATATCTCGTAGGCTTCATCGCCGATAATGAGGTCGAACGGTTCTCGGCGGATGACCTTTCTGAAGAGTAGAGCACGATGCGCTAGCACTTTGAGCATTGAGAGGGACCATCTTACGAGGTTAAGGTGGAACTCTCCCTTGCTGGATATCCTTTCGGCGACCAGGTTTTCATCGTCCCATCGATCTGCCTCCGGGAGGAGCTTCTCGCCCGCTTCCTTAAGCAAGTCGCTCGCCGGTGGACAGGCAAGCCAGGAGATATCGACCACAGGATTACGCCTGCGCAGCTCCCTGGCAATAGCAAGATCCCGTGTTATATGCCCCAGCCCCAGCGATCCACTGATAAAGAGTACGCTTTTCAAACCCGCCCTTCCTTCCACGCAGTCATGAGAGTCTCCGGACCAGCTCTGGCGTGACCCAGGAAGATACAGCTATATGCCCCCTCGTCTCACTTTCCCGGTCACTGGCCCAGCCTTGCCAATGCTTTCTGGGTGCGGGTGAGCCAGTAGGATTGAGGGCCAACCCCCAGCTCCTTCCAGATCTTCTCCGCCTTCTTAAGGTTCTCTGGGGCTTCTTCCGCGCGCCCCGCGATTTCGAAGACCTCTCCCAGGAAGAGATGCCCTTGGGCAGACAACGGCTTTGCACGACTTTTCTCAGACATCGAGATACCCTGCCGAATATAATCCTCTGCAAACTTCACCTGCTCCGGCCTGGCTTCACCCGCTATCCTTCCGAGCGCCAACAAGGCCAACAATTCGTAGAGGCTTGCCCCGGACTCCCGGGACAGTTTAAGTGCTTCTTGGGCATTCTCCATGCTGCCATCAAGGTCTCCGGCAGCCAAGCAGGTCCAGGCTAGAAAACAGTGGCAATAAGGAATTACTGCGGGAAAGCCGGATCGCTTCTGTATCTCCAGGCCTTTCTCCGCATGGGCCCGCGCCGTCTCTTGATCCCCGAGGAAGTAATATCCGGCACCCAGAAGAGACCAGGCCATGCCCAGGAGAATCTCGACCCCTATTTTCTCCCAGTGCGCGATGGACTTGCGCGCATGATCGATGGTGCCGTCTGCATCCCCTTTAAAAACAGATAGATGGGAGTAGTAACACTCTAGCCACCCCAATCCATAGGCGTCGCCGATCTCGAGGGCGGTTTTAAGCCCCTTCTCCAATACGGCCTTTCCCTCCCCGGACTCTCCCAGAAGACCTAAAGCGAGCCCGCAACTTCCGCATTGGTTGACGAATACGTTTCTCCCGCCCGCGAAGAGGTCTCTCTCCATATGCCGTTCCTCGATGAACTCGAGGACCCTGCGGGAGATGGACGCCAATTCCAAAAAGCGACCCGTGATTACCATTGCGGTACCGCGATCCATTGCGGTCATGGCCATGGATTCGATATCACCCACCCTCTCGGCCGTCACGAAGCACTTCTCGGAGTACTCCATCGCTT
>CAYHAT010000444.1:0-2522 GCA_964354675.1 uncultured Actinomycetota bacterium
AGATAACGCTATTGTATCGGTAGATGCCTGAAAACGGTTGGTTTTCCGGTTGTGTCTAAAATGTGCTTGTATTTGGATTAATCAGCGCTAGAAAAAGGGTCACGGTGTAGGCCAGCGATCAAGAGGTCTCGAATTGCAGGCTCTTCAGGTTTTCGCTTGAAACTCTCTTGCTCAGATCGAGCATCTCGATGCCGATAACGTTGCCTTTGGCGTCATAGTCCAGGATCACCCCTGGCTGGACCTCCTCCGATTCCACGATCTCCGATTCGTCGAGGCGAAAATATAGCGCGTCGTTCTTTTGATCTACTCTTAACCTCATGCCTTCCTCCCAAGTCGCCGGTCAAAGAAGACGGTGATGATCCTCAGCTTCTGTGGGTCCGGATTTACCGCGACACGCAAGTAGTGATTGCCGAATTCCTCGATAGGTCTTAGATAATCGACCGTTCCGTCCTCCTTCTGTTCTTTCCTCTCCGGATCCTCCAAAGCCGAACGCACCCACTTCTCTTTGATCTTACGCTCCCCAAGCATATCGAGCGCATGTTCCGAATAAACGAAGTCCTCCATCGGTTGCCTTTCCTTTATTCTAGCCCAGAACGACCACCAACCCCACCTGTTATTTTACTGGTTGTGGATGACAAAGGACCTTGAGAAGGGATTCCCTGAAAGGGTAAAGATAACCCGAACGAGAACCTGAAAGGAATCGGTCCTCACCACGGACCCTTTGGGAGCGTGGCCTTCCAGCCAAGCACGATCGAACGACAGATGAGCGAGGATGCATAGAACTGGTAATATCTATTTGGAGATCGGCAGTGAAAGGTGTGGGAGAAATCAAACTCGAGGATCTGGGTTACGGCGCTTTCTTTGTATCCGTCCGCAAGGAGCTAGGGCTGGACGGCTATGTGATGGCGCGGGTCATCGCCGAACATAAGGGTGCGTACAGGGTAAAAGGCACGCGCAATGAATACCTTGCCGCGATAACCGGGAGGCAAATGCATGACGCACGTTCGAGGGAGGATTACCCGGCGGTGGGAGACTGGGTCGCCTTAACGGAGATAGGCGAAAGCAGCGCCGTCATCCACCGCGTTTTGCCCAGGAAGACGATATTGAAAAGGAAATACAGCGGTAGGTTCGACTCCCAGGTGATCGCCGCGAATATCGATATAGCCTTCATCATCGAATCCGTCGACAAAAACTATAGTTTGAACCGTATGGAAAGATACATGACCATAGCGAAGGATGGCAGTATCAAGCCGGTCATCGTCTTGAACAAGATTGACCTAGTCCCAGAATCGGAATCGCAATCGAAGATCTCCCAGCTGGAGAAGAGATTCAAGGGTATCGACATCATCAAGACCAGCGCCGTCCTCGCGAACGGATTAGATGAGATAGCGGCGCTAATCCCCAGGGGAGAGACGTGCTGCCTGCTTGGGTCCTCGGGGGTGGGCAAGTCCACGCTAATAAACCGGCTGCTCGGGAAAGATGCCATAAGGACCGATGCGATAAGCCGCCATACCGGCAAAGGGAAACATACCACAACGGCCAGGCAGATGTATTTTCTCGCAAGCGGGGGGATCCTAATCGATAACCCGGGGATGAGGGAAATAGGGATGGCGGACTCCCATGCGGGCCTCGAGGAGGTGTTTTCAGAGATAGCGATCGTGGCAGGAAAGTGCAGGTTCGTCGACTGCACCCATGCCCACGAGCCGGGATGCGCGGTGCGGGAAGCCGTCGCATGTGGTGATCTCGATGAGGATAGATACGAGAATTATCTTAAGTTGGCCAAGGAAACCGAGTACTACGAGATGACCAGTCTGGAGAAAAGGAGAAATGACCGAGAGTTCGGCAGGTTCATAAAAAAAGTCCAGAAGGAACGGAAGAAACAGGGACACTAGTCCCCCACTCAATGAACACGGGTTAAGCGCCAGGAGCGTAGAAACCAATTTCCGCAAGGTGCACGCGGATACCACTCATGGGATACCGTATGGAGTAGACACGAGCCCCGGCGCAAATGCTGCCTGACATGGAAAACGCGCAACGGCGCCCATGAATTACGCTATATACAACCACAGGATAAGCCCGTCCGGCTCGAAAACCGTGGGGCCTTGCCGCGGGTCTCGCGGGTTCGAATCCCACTCTCTCCGCCGATTATTTGCATAGACTCTCCTATGCAACCGCGCAATAGGCTCCGATTTGATGCCCCTCCCTGAAGTGCTATCATATTGGTAGTATTGGCCAGCATGGGGCAAAAGGGGATTCCTACTATTTATCGAGTCCGCAGGAGGCCTTCCTCTGCGGTCTGCAACGCGCACCTCGCAAGGCTTGTCCCACCGGCAACACGTAAGAGGGCGGGCATATGGGCTGCATCTTCCTGAGCCACGTGGAATCAGACTTCTCCGTCATGCAGGAGATCGCCCGGGGCCTGGAGCAAGCGGGCTACGGGACCTGGTACTTCGAGCGCGACGTCCTGCCCGGCACCTCCTACCTCATCCAGATCAACCGGGCCATAGAGTCATGCGACGCCA